>CALGCU010000067.1 GCA_937886455.1 uncultured Bacteroidales bacterium
GAGCAAAGTATAAAATCATTACACTTCACTCCGGAACCCACTATCACTGGTGCATGTTGATTGCTGTTGATGGAACCATTTTTTAATAAAGAGGCTCCGTTTATCACAGCATAATCGCCTATATATACATTCTTAATGCTTCCGCAGTTCAATATGTGGACATTCTTACCGATATATCCACGTTCACTACGCTGTGTTTCGGCGTAGGTGTCAATTAAGTACTGCAAACGCTCAATCAGGTGTGGACGATGGCGATAAAGTGTTAATATATAAGCTAATTGAGCTGATAATTGATTGAAAATAGGTATCTCGCGTCCTCCTCCTTCATTCATCACGGGTACCTTCACTCCATTGCCAAACGTGCTACTTCCATCTACTAAAAGCGTGTTGATGTTTTCAATGCATGTGTCCTCGTCTATGTCATAGTTGGCCATGTAATTTTGTACATTGAAAATACGCACATTGTTGCCTATGGTACAGTTGTGAATGGTGGCATGATTGATTCCGGAGCTCACTTTTAGTCCGCCCGGAAGTACATATTCTTTTTCAAACACACCTAATGTGATTTTGCCGGAGAAGTTGACATAGTGTATATGCTTGGTGCTAAAACCTGGAGCAACCAATATGTTGTTCCAATCTTCGGCATAACAATGCTGTTGCTCCAAGAGAGCTACTTCGTCTTGTGTGAGACTTCTATATTCCATATATCAATTTAATAGAGGTGTTTTAACATTGTGAATAAAAGCCTAATGTGCCACGCGTTTGGCTTCTTCCCATAGTTGATCCATTTCGCCGAGTGTCATGTTTCTCAATTGTCGCCCTTGTTTCTTGGCTTCTTGTTCAATATAGTTAAAGCGAGTGATAAATTTCTTGTTGGTTAATTCTAAAGCGTTCTCAGGATTGATGTCGTAGAGGCGTGCAGCATTGATGAGACTGAAAAATACATCCCCAAATTCTTTCTCCATCTCTGATGCATCCATCTGGTCGATTTCTGTCTGAAATTCTTCTACCTCTTCTTTCACTTTGTTCCACACTTGTGACTTCTCTTCCCAATCAAACCCCACCGAACATGCTTTTTCCTGGATTCTACATGCCTTAATCAAGGCTGGAAGCGATGAAGGAACTCCGCCTAACACAGTCTTATTTCCTTCTTTTTCTTTCAATTTCAAATCCTCCCAATTCCTCACTACTTGCTCGGCATTAGACACTTCGGTTGTTCCAAATACATGAGGATGGCGATAGATGAGTTTCTCACACAGACGATTGCACACATCAACAATGTCAAAATCACCTGTCTCGCTACCTATTCTACTATAGAAAACAATGTGTAGCAATACATCACCTAATTCTTTACATATATTGCCTTTATCATTATTCAGCAACGCTTCCGACAATTCATAGGCTTCCTCTATGGTATTACAACGTAAAGACTCAAAGGTTTGTTTCCTGTCCCATGGACATTCTTCTCGAAGTCGGTCCATGATGTCTAATAAGCGTGAGAATGCTTCTAATTTTTCTTCTTTGCTATGCATATACTAAACGGTATCCATAAAACTACGTTGCACTTTATTGAAGACCACAATGCCCAGTCCTAATAAAATCAACATAAATACAAAACTATAACCTAATCCAATCCAACTAAATTCACCCACACCAAGCATGCCATACTTAAATGCTTCTATAATGGATGTCAATGGGTTGAGTGACATTACCAAACGTAATTTTTCGTTGGTTATGGTGCTCAAAGGATAAATCACAGGGGTGGCATACATCCATAATTGCACAAAGAATGACAATAACAAGGTTAAATCCCTATACTTCGTGGTCATAGAGGAGAATAATATACCAAATCCTAAGGCCAATCCTGCTAACATCATCACCAATACTGGCAATAGTAATGCGTAGAAGTTGGTGTGGATACTAACAGCCGTAAAGAGGGCATAATATAAATACACCAAGATAAAGAGCATAAACTGTATGCCAAAACGTATCAAATTGGAGGTCACTGTGGAAAGCGGAACTATCAAACGAGGAAAATACACTTTCCCAAAAATTCCGGCATTCGTGGTAAAGGTGGAAGAGGTCTTGTTCAAACAATCTGCAAAATACTGCCACATACAGATACCGGCAAGATAAAACAAAGGTTGGGGAAGACCATCTGTACTGATTTGAGCAATGCCACCAAACACCACCATATACATCACTGTTGTCATCAGTGGTTGAATCACATACCACAACGGACCCAAAATGGTTTGTTTGTACTGGGTAATAATGTCACGTTTGACAAAGAGACTCCATAAATCACGATATTGCCAGATTTCTTTAAAATCTACCTGCAATAGTTTGTTCTTGGGCTTAATCTCGGTTGTCCACTTTTCCATATCTTTTTTATAGGGGATTTATATAAATTGCCTTGCAAAAGTTTTTACTATTTGCGTATCCACGTTATACCATAAAGAGAAACCTATGTAAGATCATCATCATGATAATACTTCACATACTGATTGGAATCCTTTTTCGGTGAACGATAGTAGTGACCATAACTACCACCATAATTGTTGTAATAGCCTGGCTTCTCAATAGGAACGTCAGCCAAAATGGTGTAGAAGTTAGCCTTGTCATTTTGAAGCTGTTCCAAAGTGGATTGACACATCGCTTTGTGTGTCTTATGACTACGAACAATAAACAAATTGATGTCACTGATTTCCAGCAATGGATAAGCATCCGACACTAAGCCCAATGGACTCGTATCGATAACAATGAAGTCATAACGTTCTTTAAGTATGTCAAACATCTCACGTACCTTGTTCGTACGCACCAACTCTCCTGGGTTGGGAGGTACTGTTCCGGCGAGCATGACGTCAAAATTAGCCTCTTTATAAGGATGAATCACTTCATCTAAGGTCACTTCTCCAATCAAATAGTTTGTCACACCCTTACCACCCGGAATTCCTAATTTCTCATGAATGTTAGGTTTGCGGATATCCATGTCCACCAACAACACTTTCTTGCCCGTCATGGCATAAATGGTCGCCATTGTGCTGCAGAAGAATGTCTTACCATCTCCTGATTGTGCCGAAGACACTAACAGAGTAATGTCGCTCTTTCGTTGTACCACAAATTCAATACGAGTACGAATACTACGCAACATCTCGGAGAATGATGAACGTGGGCTCTTCGCTGGTAACACAGGACTCTGACTACGTGTGTGACGTATCACGCCAAGTAATGGGTAGGAAGATAATTTATTCAGTTCTTTCACACCGCGAACATAAGGATTGAGCAACTCTTTTAAAATCACAAAGAGCAAAGGTAACATAAGACCAATGAGCAAGAACGTAGTGGTCGTACGTTTCTTGGCTGTGGTATTTGTTACACTCAAAGTGCGAGCTTTGTCCAAAATCTTATTATCGGGAGTATTCGAAGCTTTTTGAATCTCGGCTTCGGCACGTTTCTGCAAGAAGAAGGTATAATAGTTGTCATCAATGCGATATGCACGCTCAATAGACACCATTTCCAATTCTTTCTCAGGCAATTGGGCTATCTCTTTTTTCACTACGGCATAGCGCTCATTCAAGTCGTTTTTCTCTATCTCTAAGGAAGCACGCATGCTTTTAACCACCTCTTCAATGGTTTCTTTCACCTTGGCAATATCATTGCTGTATTGTTCAAAGAAAACGTTCTTTTCCGACAATTCACTCCGTTGCATGCTAAGGTCGTTCAATTGCTGTACAAGGGTCATCAGCATTGGCTCATTCAAACCAAGACTGCTGGGAGCCACAACTGAACCATTCTCCATATTGGTCTTCAGATAATTGGTCAAGTAGTCCAGATAGGTTTCCTTCAAACGTAAGTCTGCCATACCTGCATCATACTGAGCTGCCTTACCCAAAATATCGCCTGCATGGCTTGACACATCAACTATCTGATTTTGTTGACGGAAATGAGTCATGGCACTCTCAGAAACAGCAAGTGACTTACTGATGTTTTCCAATTGTACGTTAATAAACTTGATGGTGTTATCTGCAACATCGTTTTTTCTCGCCAAGTTGTCTGCCAAATACACCTCACACAATTTGTCAATAAAATCTTTATCTCTGCCTGGAGTTGTACTGATGAGCGATATGGCCAACACGGACGAACCTTCTGAAAGAAAGTTTAGGGTCAAACGAGAGGAAAAGTCTGAAACCAAAGACTCGCGTGAGCGGAAACAAAAATACATTTGTGCATTTGCCACCATGTTTTCTGTCGGATAAACAGTAAAATCAGCAAAAGGAGTTTCCACAAGTTGACCATAATGACCACTCACCGAAAAATCCTTATACTCATCATAGCTGGGCAAAGTAATGTTAAAACTACCATCTTCCTTAAGGCTGATTTGAAAATCCAAACCGTAGGCATCAGGGTGAATACGTGTACTCTCTATGATGATTGGAGTGGAGGTATATAAGTTGCGAGTCTTAAAACGACCTATCGTCTTATAGTCAATATTCATAAAAGGAAGACTATCCACAACACGACACAACAAATCATAAGAACCCAACATAATAACTTGGTTATTTATGTTGCGATAACCGGGATCAACACCAAAACCCTGCAACAATGACTGAGAACCGTAGGGCATACGATTTCCTCCATATTCCTCAATCAATATCGTACCTGTGGTTTGATAAGTAGGAAGCCAAGAACGATTCTTGAGATAGGATGCACCAATAGCAATAACTACACCTATCACAAACAAATACCAATAATTTAGTATCTTAAACAACCATTCCTTCCAGTCAAAGGATGACTCCTCTTCGCCGAATAATGCATCATTGCCACCTCCGGATATATACTTGCCGTATGGATTACCATAAGCATTACCATAGGCTTGTCCGTAGGGTTGTTGACCATAAGTGTATTTGCTATCTTCTTTCTGACTCATAATGGTTATCTTATTTTATTTAATGTAATACAATACCGTGATTAACAAGGATAAAGATGAGGTAATCAACCCAATGAATGAACTATATGTATTCATCTTGTAAAAACTTCCTTTACTACGCTGAACATATATCACATCATTTGGATAAACATAATAATATTTGGACTCTATAATACTATTTGGGCGAATGTCAAATTCTAATATCTCTGGCTTGCCATTCGTCTCGCGAATAATACGCACATGCTTACGGTCACCGGATAATGATAAATCTCCTGACATGGAAAGGGCTTGAAAAATCGTCAACTTGTCCTTATATACATTAAACACACCCGTGCCTATATCGCCAATCACTGTAAAGGTCTTGTTTCCCAATGCTAATTTTACTTCTGCATCGGGTATCAATTCACGATAACGCCTACACACTTCGGCTTCAGCTTCCGCAACAGTCTTCCCGGCTACAACCACAGAATCCAAAAATGGTAAATCTACTGTACCATCGGAATTGACTTTATAAGAATTAGTATAGTTCAAATTATAACTACTTCCTCCACTGGAAATAACCTTTGCCAAGGTTTCATCACGCGTAATCAAACGATAAATCAACTCATCATTCACGCGGATTTTATACGGAACATACTCTGTCTTCTCATAAACAGGAAGACTCTTGTTCTTCTCTTGAAGAAGTCCTGTGTTACGATAATTGTAGCAAGATGACAATAAGCACACACAGCAAATAGCAACAATAATATATATGTTTCTTCTCTTTTTCATATCTCCAAAATTATGGTTGCTTAAAGGGTTGAACAAGATAAGTGTCAATGAAGGAATATACAAAAATACCAAATGACAACGTTGTGGCTATCGTTGATAACACAGAGGCAAAAGAAGTCATACTGAAAAATTGCTCATTCAAAGTCTGAATGTAAATCACATCATTAGGCTCTACATAATAATACTCCGAGTTAATAATCTCCTCGCTACGAATATCAAAACTCTTCACTTCTGTACCATCTTCTGACTCACGAATAATCCTAACCTTACTGCGATCTCCATAGTTGGAAATGTCACCGGCCATAGCCAATGCCTCAAAAATGGTCACCTTCTCCTTCGGAAGCATAAAACGACCGGAACGATTCGCACCAATCACACTGAAATAACGCTGAACAACACGAACCTCTACAGATGAGGTATGGGTAATTGGCTGCAAAGCCTTCTCTAATTCACGCTTAACTTCACGAACTGTTAAACCACGAACGCCTAACGCACCAATCAATGGAAAGTGAATCTCACCTTTGTCATCCACTAAATAGGTGTATAAGTCTGAACCTGAATTTTGCTGACTGCCAATCTGGTTCATATACTGACCACTCATACCACCATTAAGCATAGTGTTGGTCTTCTCGTCAATGGTATAAACACGAATATAAAGTCGATCGCCTTTCTGAAGAATATAATCCGTGTACGCCAATGTGTCCGAATAAGAGGGAATTGGACCGCCGGGATGTTGCATGTAATTCACACGATTGGAAGTAATGCAAGAAGCAAAACACAAACACAACACCCCACTTATCAAAATGAATAACTTCCTTAATAACATGAACTTATCGTTTTTTAACGAAAATGTTGATGATTCTTAAAATATAACTTCATTAAAAACCCTCCTACAAATCTATTATTCTTCATAGAAGTAGTTGCTGAATAATCGTACAAAAGTAGTCATTTATTCTCATCCTTACAAATAACGCCACACAAACACTGATTCACACACTGATATTTTGTCTGTGCTGATATCTCGACACTACATAATCAACTATAATCAACTAAGATTCACCTAAGAAATACCCACCATACACCTACCATACACGTAGGATACACGTAGGATACACGTAAGATACACGTAGGATATACGTAGGATACACGTAAGATACACGTAAGATACACGTAGGATAAGAATACGCTTAAGCACAGAAAAAAATAAGGATATCGACAACACTACTGAAAATTATCAAAGCATAATATTTGTTAATAAAAAAAACTATCATTATCTTTGCCAAATGCTATTTAATATCATGGAAAATAAAACACTTCTATATCCATTCAAGTTTTCGCCTATCTTCAAACATAAAGTGTGGGGAGGTAGTCGCCTCACAACAATGGCGGGATTAGAACCCCAAGATGGGGTGGGAGAAAACTGGATTCTATCTGCTCACGATGATGATGACTCATTGATTATAAATGGTTTCTTGGCTGATAATACCCTCGAAGAATTGATTGAAGTGTACATGGATGAATTAGTGGGAGAAAAAGTATTTGAGCAATATAGAAACAATTTTCCACTGTTATTTAAACTCATTGATGCACAGGATGACTTATCCATACAGGTACACCCGAATGATGAAATCGCACGCAAAAATCATGGGGAAAAAAACAATGGAAAAGCGGAAATGTGGTATGTGATGAAAGCAGAACCTGGTGCTAAATTGGTCGTCGGATTCAAAAAAAAAATAAACCGGCAAGAATACACCAATGCTGTCAATGATGGAACAATAGCTGAACTATTACAATGGGTAGAAGTCAAGCCGGGAGATGTCGTCTTTATTCCACCAGGAAGGGTACATGCCATCGGAAAAGGTATTCTACTCGCCGAAATTCAACAATCAAGCGACATTACCTATCGTATTCACGATTACAATAGGCTGGATAAAGATGGTCATTTAAGATCATTACACATCAAGGAGGCACAAGAAGTTGTCGTGCTGGAGGCAGTGCAACAACCAATTATAAACTATAAATCAATTCCTAACGAAGCTACGACATTGGTGGAATGTGAACATTTTGTTACCAATCTGTTGTCGGTAAAATCAGACATGAAAAGAACATACCACCAATTAGACAGTTTTGTTGTTCTGCTATGCGTACAAGGCGATGCTAAAATCACAACGCATTCACAAACATACACACTGACTCAAGGTGAATTGCTATTCATACCTTCTACACTAACAGAAATTCAAATAAATACAACGGACGAAAATACCAAAATATTAGAAACATACCTTCCTTAAAATGAGTTCGAGAACTCTTTTTTATTACTAATCTTAAATCCAAGACATCAAATAATATGAAAGTTTTTATTATTGAAGATGAAATTCCAACCCAAATAAATCTAAAAAGAGCTTTACGCTTGAATTTTGACGATATTGATTTCGTGGGAACGGCTGATTCAATAGTATCTGCTGTAGATTGGCTCTCGAATCCTGCAAACCAAGCTGACATCGTATTTATGGATGTAGAACTATCGGATGGAGTCTGTTTTGAAATATTCAATAGAGTGAAAATCGAGGCAAAAGTAATCATTACAACAGCCTATGACAACTATGCAATCAAAGCATTCAAATGCAATTGTGTGGACTATCTCCTAAAACCAATTGATAATAGAGAATTAATTGCGGCTGTGGAAAGATGTAGAGCACTCATTGAAGCGCAACCTATTGAAGATACAATTGAAATAAACCCACAAACACAACCATCATTAACACAAAAAGAATACAAGCAAAGGTTTGTGGTAAAAATAGGTGATCATATCATTGTAATACCCATAGAAGATATTGCCTATTTCATCTCTAAGGAAAAAACATCATACATCGTCACTAAAGACGCAAAATCATATATTGCAGACTATTCGCTCGACACAATAGAAACTCTTTTAGACCCTAAATATTTCTTTAGAGTATCAAGAGCGTGTATCACACACATATCGGCAATTGCCACTATCGCTAAACATTTTAGCGGAAGAATACGTATAACACTAAATCCAAAACAAGCGGAAGATGTATTTATCAGCAGAGTGAGAACAAACGATTTTATGCGGTGGATAAATGGTTGATAAGTTGTAACTAAAAATAAAAGGATTTTCCTGAAAAATATGTAAATTTGCAACTCCATTTAACCCATATCGGTCATTAGATTTGGGCTAAAATTATGGGGTTGCTTTTTTTATGTGAAGAGAAGAACAGAAGAGGAAAAAATGAAAACAGATAACAATCTACCGCTAAAAGGGAAAAAAGTTGCTTTTGCAACACTAGGATGCAAACTCAATTTTGCAGAAACGTCCACTATCGGCAAAATGTTGATAAACTTAGGATGTGAAAGAGCTGGAAAAACAGAAAATGCTGATATCTGTTTTGTAAACACTTGTTCTGTTACGGAAGCAGCAAATAGAAAAGGACGTCAGGCTATCAACAAATTAAGAAAAACACACCCCGAAGCGGTGATTGTTGTGTCTGGATGCTATGCACAACTCAAACCGGATGAAGTACTACACCTGGAAGGTGTGGACCTCGTTTTGGGAATGAACCATAAGTTTGATCTGCCACAACTGCTCGCACAAATTGATGGAAAACAAAAACTACCTCAAAAAATTATAGCAGAAGATATTCGGAAAGTGATTGATTTTCATGGAGCTTGTTCTGCTGATGACCGCACAAGACATTTCTTGAAAGTACAAGACGGATGTGATTATTTCTGTACATATTGCACCATCCCATTGGCAAGAGGACGTAGCAGAAATGGAAAAATAGAGGATATATTAAAGCAAGCTAAGGAAGCTATTAGCGAAGGTGCAAAAGAAATTGTGCTGTCGGGGGTAAATATAGGAGATTTTGGAAAAACCACAGGGGAAAACTTCTTCCAATTAGTCAAAGCATTGGATGAGTTAGATGAACAAGTGCGCTATAGAATATCAAGCATAGAACCAAACCTACTGACAGATGAAATGATTGAATTTTTGGCACATTCTAAACGCTTTACACCACATTTTCACATCCCGCTGCAAAGTGGTAGTGATGCGATGCTTGACATAATGCATAGACGTTATCACACAGACCTCTTCGCTCATAAAGTAGAACAAATTAAAAACGCTATGCCACACGCATTCATAGGAGTGGATGTCATTGTAGGGGCAAGAGGGGAAACGGAAGAGTATTTTGCACAAGCTGAAGCATTCATTGAATCCTTGAATATAGCACAACTACACGTATTTACCTACTCAGAAAGGGAAGGTACGCGCATGCTGCAAATTCCTTATGTGGTGCCTGATAAAGAAAAGAAAAGAAGAAGCGAAGTACTTCACCAACTTTCTGATAGAAAACTGGAGGAATTTTATCAAGCACAACTGGGCACTAAGGCTACTGTACTTTGGGAAAGCAAATCAATACATGGTAAAATGTATGGCTTCACTGAAAACTATGTACGCGTAATGACCGACTATGACGCAGGCAAAGTAAATCAGTTTGAACAAATCATGATTACTCAACAAAACATAGCTCCTAATCTAAATGTCGAGATATAGTAAGACGAATGATATATAAAAAAAGCAGTTATTCTCATAAATACACAATAACATACACACATGGCAGAATCAAAGAGAAATTATAGAAAAAATAGTGACAATAAGTATGTGCCTGTAGGGCCAAACGAATTGGGAAAACTACCACCGCAAGCCTTAGAACTGGAAGAAGCTGTGCTGGGAGCAATTATGCTCGAAACAAGTGCACACTCTTCTGTGGCTGGATTCTTAAAGGATGTGCATTTCTACAAAGAAAGCCATCAGATGATCTATCGAGCAGTGACTAGTCTGGTAGCAAAACAAGAACCGGTGGATATGCACACGGTTACTGAACAATTGCGTAGGGATGGCACTCTTGAACAAGCTGGAGGAGCCTACTATATAGCTTTGCTCACATCAAAAGTATCTTCTTCTGCTCACATTGAGTATCATGCAAGAATTATTGTGCAAAAATACTTAGCGCGTGAACTTATCAGAATCTCATCATTGGTACAAACCAAAGCTTTTGATGATGCTACGGATGTGGATAATTTAATACAAGAGTCTGAAGGATTGATATTCAATCTCTCACAACAATCAATGCAAAGAAGTGTTGTGCAGATTGACCCGGTTATATCTGAAGCTATCAATCGAATAAAAGAGGCTAAAACTAAAGAGGGATCAAGTGGAGTGCCAACTGGATTCTATGATTTGGATAGGATAACTTCTGGATGGCAACGCTCTGACTTAATTATTATAGCGGCAAGACCTGCAATGGGAAAAACTGCCTTTGTGTTATCTATGGCAAAAAACATGGCTGTCAACTATAATAAGGCAGTAGCGATATTCTCTTTGGAAATGTCAAACGTCCAATTAGTAAACCGTCTGGTGATGAATGTGTGTGAAATTGAAGGGGATAAAATTAAAAACGGAAAATTGGATTCGTATGAATGGGAAAAACTCGAGAAAATGGTGCAAAAACTATACGGAGCGCCAATATATGTGGATGATACACCCAATTTATCGATTTTTGAATTGAGAAGTAAAGCAAAACAACTATACAGAGAGAAAAAATTAGACTGTATTGTCATTGACTATTTACAGTTGATGAACGCTTCTGGAATGAACTTTGGTAGTCGTGAACAAGAAGTAAGTATGATTTCACGTTCATTGAAAGGATTAGCTAAGGAGTTGGATATACCCATTATTGCGCTATCTCAGTTAAATCGTAATGTGGAAGGACGTGGAGCTGGAAACGGAGTGGATGGCAAACGTCCACAATTAAGCGACTTGCGTGAGTCGGGAGCTATTGAACAGGACGCTGATATGGTGTGCTTCATTCATAGACCTGAATACTATTATCCGAATGAACCTGATTACAAAGGAAAAGCTGTGGTAATTATCGCTAAGCATCGTAATGGTGAAGTGGGAGATGTTAATCTGAGATTCCGTGGTAAATATGCGAAATTCCAAAATCTGAATGAAGATGAAAATGCTACTATGACCTCTAAATTGAATGCTACAATAGTGGAGGAGACGGTAGCAGACGAAGAAATAAAAGACGGAGCAAAGAATGAAGACCCATTATATGGAGAGGTGCAAAATCAAAACTATAACTCGCTACCAATGCCATAATACGTTAATTATCTTTAAAAATACTATCTTTGCAAACAAAATAAGAAGATTTGTGTTGTTATTTGTGTATGTCACATACAAGGTAAAATTGGTATAATTGTTTAATAAAAAAATAGAAAATAGGCATTTTTGACCCACATAGGTCATTAGATTTAGAAGAAACATGGTCTAATGATTGATTAGGTTTAAGGTATAACATGTAGTGGTGCCGAGAGAATAAAGAAATATGTCGAAATTTGTCATTTATCAAGTATTGCCACGTTTGTTTGGCAATTATAATACCACCCGAAAAATCAATGGTGGAATAGAAGAAAATGGGTGCGGAAAATTTAATAGTTTTACTCCAAAAGCACTAAGAGCAATTCGAGATTTAGGTGTTACGCATATATGGTACACGGGAGTGTTAGAACACGCAACTCAAACTGATTATACCAAATATGGTATCCAACTTGACCATCCTGCTGTTGTCAAAGGTAAAGCCGGAAGCCCTTACGCTATTAAGGATTACTATGATGTGGACCCGGATTTGGCGGAAGATGTACCAAATAGAATGAAGGAGTTTGAAGCACTAATCAAGCGGACACACAAGGAGGGTATGAAGGTAATCATTGATTTTGTCCCTAATCATGTAGCAAGACAATATCATTCGGATGCTAAACCGGAAGGAGTGAGCGATTTAGGGGAAAATGATCACAATGAATGGGCATTCTCACCTTTAAACAATTTCTATTATCTTCCGGGGGAACAATTTGCACCTACATTTGATGTTGCCGATTATCATGAATACCCGGCCAAGGCTACAGGGAATGATGTGTTCTCCGCTCATCCGAGCAAAAACGATTGGTATGAAACAGTCAAACTAAACTATGGCGTCTTCTACACGGGTGGGGGAGAAAAACAATTTAATCCTACACCGGATACATGGAATAAAATGCGTGACATTATCCTATATTGGGCAGCAAAGGGTGTGGATGGATTTAGATGTGATATGGCTGAAATGGTACCGGTTGAGTTCTGGGAATGGCTTATACCACAAGTGAAAAAACAATATCCAACTATCATTTTTATAGCTGAAGTATATCAACCGGCACTTTATGACACATATATTAAACAAGGACATTTTGATTATCTCTATGATAAAGTGGGACTCTATGACACCTTGAGAAATGTCACAAGCAGAAACTATCCGGTGTGTGATATCACACGCTGCTGGCAAAACCTGAATGACCTACAAGACTCAATGCTCAATTTCCTTGAAAATCATGATGAACAACGCATTGCTTCGGGATTTTTCTCAGGAAGAGGTATGTGTGCACAGCCGGCAATGATTGTGGCTGCTACACTGACTAAAGCACCACTCATGATTTATGCCGGACAAGAATTTGGAGAGCTTGGAATGGATTATGAAGGATTTAGTGGAATGGACGGACGAACTACAATTTTTGACTATTGGAGTGTTCCCTCTATTGCTGCATGGGCTAATGGTGGTAAGTTTGATGGAAAACTCTTGAATGATGAACAACGTGAATTACGTAACTTCTACAAAAAGCTCTTACACATCACTTTGGAACAAAAGGCCATATCACATGGAACTATGTATGACTTAGAATATGCACAAGATGTCGCAAACTTTAATCCACATGAACATTTTGTCTATCTAAGACAATACAATGATGAAATAATACTGATTGTATTGAATTTTGATGATAAACCTGCGAATATGCGCATCAGAATACCACAAGAGGCATTCGACTACCTAGAATGGAAACCGGGACAAAAATATAACTATTGTGACTTGCTGCAAGAAGAAGATAAGGGAAGTACAGTTTTTACACCGGACAAAGATTTTGAAGTGCAACTGCAGGCATGGAAAGGAAAAATATTCAAATTGACTTTAACTGAAAAATAATACACCAACCCATAAAATAATACGTATGAAAACTTACTTAGAACTAATTCGTTGGAAAAATCTCCTCATGCTGGCATGCACATTATTATTGATGCAGTATGTAGTAGTTAATCCCACTTTGGCTATCTATGGATGGCAACCTATGCTTTCTACTTGGCAGGTAATCCTGATGATAACGGCTGGAGTTATGATTGCTGCGGGAGGATATGCGGTTAATGATTATTTTGACGTAAAAATTGATGCCATAAATCGCCCATTGACAAGAATAGTGGGAAGACTAATGGATAGACATCAAGCAATACTCGTACACCAAGTCTTAACTGGCGTGGGGGTGTTATGTGGATTGTCTTTGGCTGTGTGGCTACGTAGTTTCACACTGGGAGTTCTATATGTGTTCGTACCGGGATTATTGTGGTTCTATTCTGCAAGTTACAAACGACAATTCGTAATTGGAAATATCATTGTGGCGTTTAATGCCGCACTCTCTATTCTCATGGTTGGAATGGCAAATGCTATTCCTCTAAAGGCTATGTATGGAGAATTATTACAACAAACTCCTGTTTTGCGTCAACTATATGCATGGATACTCGGATATGCTGTTTTTGCGTTCTTATGCACACTGCTACGAGAAATTATTAAAGACATTGAAGACGAAACTGGTGATAGAGAAATGGAGTGTCACACACTTCCTATCAAATTGGGCGTCAACAAAACAAAATATATTCTATATGCATTGATTGTACTCATTATTGCTTTGCTTTGTATAGTCAATTTCATGTGCTTGCCTTTCCCTATAAAAGGTAGTCTCTCCACACGCTATCTCATCTTCGGATTGATTCTTCCTTTACTCGTGTTGGGTTACCTCCTGCTTGTGGCTAAAAGAAAGAATGACTATAAAGCAGCATCAACAATGAGTAAATTTATCATGCTGTTAGGGCTCCTCTATAGCTTGATTTATTATTTCTTGTTAGCTAAACAATATGGCATTGCTATTTTTGGATTGTTTGTCATACAAGCATAAAAGTCTCAAGCACCCACTTTTCGGGGCTATACTAATTTGCACGCATGTCTGATAGCCTATCTATCTTACTATTATTACTGCTCTATTTTGCAGTACTCATACTTGTGTCTATCTTCACGGGTAGAAAGGCTGACAATGATGCTTTCTTTAGAGCAGGACGACGTTCTCCATGGATGATAGTTGCATTCGGAATGATTGGAACCTCCATATCGGGGGTGTCATTCGTCTCTGTGCCGGGAATGGTACAACAACAAGGATTCACTTACTTGCAAATGTGCATGGGGTTCTTCCTGGGATATATAGTCATTGCTCATCTCTTACTCCCACTGTATTATCGGCGCAACTACACGTCTATATATACCTTTCTTAACGAACGCTTTGGCTCGCACACACATCGCACAGGAACGCTTGTATTCCTGGTGGGTAAACTAATCAGTGCTGCAACGCGATTATATCTGGTTTGCCTTGTCTTACATCATTTAATCTTTCAACAATGGGGAATACCATTTGTGCTGACAGCATTGTTAATGGTGTTCCTTGTGTGGATATACACGCATTCGGGAGGCATTCGCACCATTGTGTGGACAGACGCTATACAAACTTTGTGCTTACTCATAGCATTAGGATGGATGTTTACACAAGTGTTGGACAATTTAGACATGAATATGGCTCAATTTTGGAATCATATAGACCAACATGGCTATACCAAATGTTTTGTATGGGACGATTGGCGCTCTCCTCAACACTTTTTAAAGCTATTCTTCAGCGGAGCATTTATCACAATAGTAATGACTGGGCTGGACCAAGATACAATGCAAAAAAATCTTACTTGTCGCAATCTGCATGAAGCGAAAAAAAACATGTATTCTTATGGAATAACTTTCCTCCCCATCAATCTCCTTTTTCTCCTTTTAGGAGCAGCACTCTTGGTCTATGCAGAAATAAATTCTGTCGCTATCCCTTCTGAAGGAGACCAATTATTACTCACAATGGTAACATCTGCAGGATTGGGTAGGGGAATACTATTCTGCTTCGCATTGGGTATAGTCGCAGCTGCTTTCTCAAGTGCCGACTCGGCAATGACTGCTCTCACCACTGGGGTCTATGTGGACCTACTCAATATACAATGCAAAGACCGGACAAAAGCAATCAAAATACGCAGATATGTACACGCAGCTGTTGCGTTAGTTATGTTTGCTTCTATTTATCTTCTGTCGCTCTCTACATCGGGAACATTGCTTGACACTCTCTACACACTCGTTAGTTACACCTACGGACCTCTACTCGGACTCTACGCCTTTGGACTATTTACAAAACGCCAAGTTAACGATACCCTTGCACCCTATATATGTATCACAGCGCCCATCCTTTGTGCCATATCCTCCTTCCTGCTCAACCATCATCTACACTACCAAATGGGCTATGAACTCCTCCTGCTAAATGGCATCCTCACCTTCATCGGGCTCACCCTTTGTAAACATGCATAACCTCTTTGGTATAATAAATAGCCACTCAACTATTCAGCAAAAAATGCCAATCAATCACCATACATCCTTCTTGTAAATCACACACTTTTCACTACTTTTGCATCTGAGAAATTTACAAATCATGCAACAATACAAAATAGTATTAGGATCACAATCGCCAAGAAGAAAAGAACTCTTGGCTGGATTAGGCTACACATTCACATGTCGCACAACGGATGCTGATGAAATATATCCCGAAACACTCACAGGGGAACAAATACCCATTTTCCTTTCAAAACTAAAAGCAGAAGCTTTAATGCCTACACTTCAAGCGGACGAATTACTCATTACGGCTGACACCATAGTATGGCATCAACAACAAGTGTTAGGAAAACCACAAGATGAACAGCAAGCACGCCAAATGCTACAATCACTCTCTGGGACCACTCATCAAGTCATCACTGGAGTCACACTCACTACTCACACACGACAACACTCCTTCGCAGTCAATACAAAAGTGAGGTTCGCAACACTAACAGAGGAAGAAATAACACACTACATACAACACTTCAAACCTATGGACAAGGCTGGAGCCTATGGCATCCAAGAATGGATTGGATACATAGGAGTAGAACACATTGAAGGCTCCTATTTCAACGTAATGGGACTACCCGTCCAACGACTTTATAAAGAGCTTAAACAATGGCTGCACGAATGATAAAATAAAACTTGTGCATTCCCCACTTTTTACTATCTTTGCCAATGATGAAAACAAACCTTTAAAAAATGATATATCATGGAATCTAATGACATTCGCCAACTACAACCAAAGGCAGTTTGGCAAAACTTTTACAACTTATGTCAAGTACCTCATCCTTCTGGAAAAAGAAAGGAAGTAGGAGAATTTGTAATGGAATTCGGTAAAGCACTTGGATTGGAAACTCTACAAGATGAAACGGGTAACGTGTTGATTCGTAAACCTGCATATCCGGGTATGGAAAACCACGATGGAGTAATACTGCAAGCTCATCTTGACATGGTACCGCAAAAAAACAATGACACAGTCTTCGATTTTGAAAAAGACGCCATTCGTGCTTATATCGATGGGGAATGGGTAACCGCTGATGGTACAACACTCGGTGCTGACAACGGAATTGGAGTGGCGGCTGCTATGGCGGTATTGGCAGACAAATCCTTAAAACATCCTCCATTGGAAGCATTCTTCACAGTGGATGAAGAAACTGGAATGTTCGGAGCATTTGGATTGCAACCTAATTTCTTGCAAGGTAAAATTCTCTTGAATATGGACTCTGAAGATGAAGGTGAACTATACATCGGTTGCGCAGGTGGGGTAGATGGTAACATCACATTCCGTTACTTTGAAACTGAAGTGCCGGAAGGAGACGTGGCTGTGAAAATTACACTCACAGGACTAAATGGCGGACACTCAGGACTAAACATTAACCTGCAACGTGCCAATGCAAACAAACTCATGTTCCGTTTCCTCAAAGAAGCAGTAAGCAACTATGAAGCACGCCTCGCTTCTATCGATGGAGGAAATATGCGTAATGCTATTCCACGAGAAGCAGTGGCAGTAGTAACTGTACCGGCTGAAGGATTGGAAGACTTGATGGACTTAGTGCGTGATTATGAAACACTATTCCTCACAGAATATGCAGGAGTAGAAAAAACACTCTCATTCACCGCTGAACAAGTAGCACTCCCTTCTGGACTAATCCCCGAAGAAGTACAAGACGACCTTATCAACTCCATTATTGCATGCCCTAATGGAATGATGCGTTACATACAGGATATGCCTGACGTAGTAGAAACTTCTAACAACCTTTCTATCGTTAAGTCTGATGGAGAACAAATCACTGTCGCTTGCCTCACACGTAGTTCAGTAGAATCAAGAAAAGAAGAAGTGGCTTCTATGATAGAAAGTGTGTTTACAATGGCTGGAGCTAAAGTAGAATTCTCTGGGTCTTACCCGGGATGGCAACCTAACTTGCAATCACGTATCCTAAATACAATGTCTAAAGTGTATCAAGATATGTATGGGGTAACACCAAAAATTATGACTGTTCACGCTGGATTAGAATGTGGTATTCTCGGACGTAACTATCCGGAAATGGATATGATATCCTTTGGACCTACAATGCGATTCCCACACTCACCGGATGAAAAAGTCAACATCCCAACTGTGGCAAAATTCTGGGACTTCCTCGTAGCTACATTGGCTGCTTTATAAGACAAATTATAAAAATAAATAAGCACAAACCCCACACCTCGCTTGGAGTGGGGTTTGTTTGTTATGAACCCAACCGGATTAAACTCTTTATTGTTGCCCTCTAAAACCAATTATTGCTGTCCGGTAAAAAAAGAAACAACAAGCACCACCGTTACCATACCGTTACCACTATGTAGGGTAAAGATAGGAAATAGATACAAATCAGATGGCAGAAAAACAAAAAATAGACAAACTGAACTGACTACAAAAAATAACCGAGAACAACATCACACAATTGCGATATTTTCTGTACCTTTGTTGCTACTATGGATAAGTTTCTACCACACACAATTGATACGGATGACTCATTTGAGTCTCATCTATTGGGAGATGTAAAAGCAGGATTCCCTTCTCCCGCTGAAGATATACACGAAAAATTAGACCTCGTGAGCTTACTCGTAAAGCATAAAGCATCTACATTCTTTTTCCGAGTAAATGGAGTCTCAATGGTTGATGCCAATATGGACGAAGGCGATATTATAATTGTGGATAGAGCCATTGAACCTTACAACCATTGCAAGGCTGTTTGCTATATCGATGGTGAATACACGGTTAAATGTGTGGAAATACACAAAGATAAAGCATATCTGATTCCTGCGAATGAAAACAATAAAACCTATAAAACAATAGAAGTGACTGAAGAAAACGACTTTCTCATTTGGGGCGTTGTAACTTATGTTATCAAGAAAATGTAACATGAAAACCATGATGATATATGCGCTGTCTCTAATAGCTATGTTGCTTTCAGCCATAGTTGTGATGAATATCTTAAATGCGATATTTCATCTAAACTATCATAATATTCCAACGCTTGGCTGTAAGGTGGGATTCCTTGCATGGCTTGTGCTATTGATTATAGATATCTGCAATAAACACTACACACGCAGTAAACAATAAATCTAACAAATGTTTGCTCTTGCTGATTGTAACAATTTCTTTGCTTCTTGTGAGCGTGTATTTAGACCTGACCTACAAGGGAAACCGGTCATTGTGCTCTCAAGCAATGATGGCTGTGCTATTGCCAGAAGCAATGAAGCAAAGGCTTTAGGCATAAAGATGGGCGACCCACTATTTAAGATAAAGGATATCGTTCAGAAACATAAAGTAGCAGTCTTTTCGGGAAACATGGCGCTCTACGGTGATATGTCACAAAGAGTGCGGTGGGTGTTACAAGAGTATGCACCTGCCATTGAGGTCTATTCAATAGACGAAGCCTTTTTAGACTTAAGAGGAATGGAGAATATCGACTTTGATGTATTTGCCAAACATCTTTCGGCTCAATGCTGGAAAATGGTATCTATCCCGATCTCTGTCGGAATTGCCCCAACGAAGACGCTTGCAAAGATTGCATCAAAATTATGTAAGCAATATCCAAAACTCAAAGGGGGATGCTACATGCACCGCCCGCAAGATATAGAAAAAGTGCTAAGAAAATTCCCGATAGAAGATGTTTGGGGAATCGGACGACGCTCAGCCACTAAGTTGAAAGCTAAAGGGATTAACACAGCTTATGAGTTTACACAACTACCGGAAAAACTAATACAAACAATGTTTGGAATAACTGGTCTCAAAACATGGAAGGAGTTAAAAGGAACACCCTGTATAGAGTTTGAAGATGGTTTTGAAGCTAAACACTCAATATGTGTCTCACGTAGTTTCTCTTCAGAGATATACAATATACAAGAACTGCAAGAACAAATCGCTAACTTCGCTTTTGAAATGGCAGAGAAACTGAGAAAACAGAAATCTGTAGTCTCTGAAATGGTAGTCTTTGCATACACTAATCGATTTAAGGAAAATTTACCTCAAAACAAAGCGACTGCATTGGTTCTATTTCTTACACCAACATCCGACCAACGCACAATCATTGCGCGAGCTGTCGAAGCTGCTAAAAACTTTTGTAAAGAAAATTACGGATATAAAAAAGCAGGGGTTATTGCCACCAAGATTATACCTGAAACGAATGTCATGCACTCCTTGTTTGAAGATACTGACTACCTACAACGTGAACATAATCTATCTGTTGCAGTGGACACAATCAATAGCACTTTTGGCAAAGGAACAATCAAATTGGCTGTACAAGGAAGTGGTAAAATAAAAACATCGGGTGATTACCAATCGCCACACTACACAACAAGATGGAGCGACATACCTAATGTCACTGTGAAAGAATAGAACTCCCCACAACACAATGCTGTTAATAGAATGTTTTTTTGTAAAAAAACTTGTTATATAATCAAAAGCAATTATCTTTGCTCATACAAAAATTAATAAACAAATTATGAAACTATCAGTTAAAGTTATTTCAATCTCATCGTTAATTCTCGCACTGGCATTAGCTGTATTTCTCTATGTGAAATTCTTCTTTGTCTTTGGTGAAGGAGTAAAGGCTGGAGAACTCAACTATGTGGTACGCAAAGGTTACATCTTCAAAACTTATGAAGGAAAGGCAATACAAGCTGGATTCAAAGCTAAAAACGCCAATAGCGCAATTCAGTCCTATGAGTTTGACTTCTCAATAGAAGATAAGAACATCGCAGACTCGCTCATGAGATGTGGAGGAAGACAAGTTGAACTACACTACAAAGAATATCTTGGCTCACTACCTTGGAGAGGTGTCAGCAGGTATGTGGTAGATGGAATTATTGCTGTTGAACAACCGGTAGTAACAAAACCATCTGTCGAAAAAATAGTAGTTGAACAACCAACAACAGAAAAACCTACTGCTGAACAAACAAGCTCTCTTTGATTGCACACTTTTATGGGAATTTGTGCAGGAAATGCCACTGATGAGTGCACAATCTTTGGGTGTTTGTGTATTTTTTAGTAACTTTGCATCCCGATACAAGGAAAGTAATTGTTATAAATGATGAATACTTGTGTCGGGAATTGTTGTTTTTTAACATACTAAATTATGATTAAAGAAAATTTTATACGACTCTTTGAAGATTCCTTCCGTGCCAATTGGGAATTACCGGCATTTACTAACTATGGAGAAAACCTGACATTTACTTACGAACAGGTTGCAAGAGAGGTTGCAAAACTTCACATCTTATTTGAACAATGTGGTATTAAAAAAGATGATAAAATTGCGCTCGTGGGACGTAATAATGCTTATTGGGCAATTACCTACATCGCCACTGTAACCTACGGAGCGGTGATTGTACCTATACTGCAAGACTTTAATGCTAACGACATTCATCACATCACTAATCACTCCGAATCAAAACTCTTGTTCGCAAGTGATGCAAACTGGGAAAATCTCGAAGAGGAAAAACTCATCACGGTAGAAGCTGTATTCTCGCTCAATAAATTCAACCTGATCACAATCGTTGACCACACTCAACCCACACTGTTGGATACACCTGCTGATGATATGCCGGTGGTCGAACCTCACGAACCACCATTTACTGCTGAACAAATATCAAGAGAAAACATTGAACGCCTGTTTAATGAAAAATATAAGGATGGATTCTATCCCGACTGCGTACGCTATGTGGATAAACCAAATAGCGAAGTGGTTTCTATTAACTATACATCGGGAACTACTGGATTCAGTAAGGGAGTATTAACCAGCGGTAATGCACTGGCAGGTAATATCACTTATGGTATAGAAACTGGCCTCTTGGCAAAAGGAAAAAGGGTAGTGGCATTCTTGCCATTAGCACACGCCTATGGATGTGCATTCGACTTCTTAACTGCAGTTTGCTCTGGATCACACACCTACTTTATTGGTAAAACACCCTCGCCTAAGATACTGCTAAAGGCTTTTGCAGAGGTAAAACCAAGTATCATATTCTGTGTACCACTCATAGTGGAGAAAATATACAAAAAACAAATCCTACCGCTATTGAGTAAACCATCTATGCGCTGGGTGTTGAGAGTACCATTACTCGACCAAGCTGTTTTAAACCAAGTACGCCAAAAATTAGTAGATGCATTCGGTGGTGAGTTTACGGAAGTAATCGTAGGAGGAGCACCACTCAATGCGGAAGTAGAAGCATTCTTCCATAAAATCAAATTCCCATTCACAGTTGGATATGGAATGACAGAATGTGCTCCGCTCATATCGGTTTCTCTTAAAAACTTAGACACATACGTACCTTTCTCTGCTGGTAAAGTACTACCCAAAATGGACGTACGAATCACAAACGCAGACCCAAATACGGGTATAGGCGAAATTGAAGTAAAAGGTGAAAATGTGATGTCAGGATACTATAAGAATGAAGAAGCTACAAGACTCATCTTTACTGAAGATGGATGGCTGCGTACGGGAGACTTGGGATACATTGACGCCGACAAACGTATCTTTATTCGTGGACGTAGCAAAACAATGATATTAGGACCAAGTGGACAAAATATCTATCCGGAAGAAATTGAAGCAAAACTCAACAATATGCCGTTTGTTATGGAGAGCCTTGTTCTCCAACAAGAAGGAAAACTCGTAGCGTTGGTATGTCCGGATTATGACGCTGTAGATGCTGAACACCTCACGCAAAAAGAATTGCAAGAAAAAATGGAAGAAAACAGAAAAGCATTGAATGCTATGGTGGCTTCTTATGAGGGAATAACGCAAATACAACTCTATCCGTACGAATTTGAAAAAACACCAAAGAAGAGCATTAAACGCTATCTGTACACTACAAGCATGGGTAAATAATACCGTGAAATGGTAATTTTTCACTTTTTTTGAGTTGTTTTTGACGAAATGATAAAAAAAAAGAATGAAATGGCTTTAATGTCAAAAAAATGAATTACCTTTGCGCAGTTTTCGTGATAAACGTTTTTATGTTTAATATTTTAAAGGTACAAGAAATGAAAAAAGTATTATTGTTCGCTGCAGTAGTATTTGCTATGGCATCTTGCTGCAACAAAAAAGCTTGCAACGCTGAAGAAGCAACTGTTGCTGAACCAGTAGCTGAAGAAGTAGTAGTAGAAGAAGTAGTAGCTGAAGAAGTTGCTGACTCTGCTGTTGCTGTAGTTGACTCAGTTGCTGCTGAAGTTGTAGAAGTTGTAGAAGAAGTTGTTGCTGAATAATCAGAAACAAACCTACACAACGACTAATCGCCTATCTCTATGAGGTAGGCGTTCTTTTTTTTATATAAAATAACATAATAAAACAAATACGGCACATCCTTTGTTACTAATGACAGAAACATTTTAACTGAATGATAGACCTACTGATAATATCTCTCTTAATTGCATTGAATGGCATATTCTCTATGTCGGAAATTGCACTCATCTCTGCAAAGAAAACAAAAATACAAAAAGCTGCTAATCAAGGTAATAAATCTGCAAAATATGCACTGAAATTGATGGAAGAGCCTGATAGGTTCCTCTCTACTGTCCAAATTGGTATCACCTTGATAGGCATTCTAACGGGTATATTCTCAGGTGACTTGTTGGCTGATTATCTGGCTGACTTCTTGATAGAACACAATTTCCCGACCTCCTATGCACACTCTGTCTCTCAAACATTAATTGTGGTCATAGTAACCTACTTTTCTATCGTGTTGGGAGAACTTCTACCTAAACGTATGGGACTCGGCGCAGCGAATAAAATAGCTATGGTAGTGGCTATGCCAATGTACGCACTCTCAATCGTAGCAATGCCCTTTGTATGGATTCTATCAAAAAGTACCTACATCTTAACCAAATTATTGGGCGTAAAACATAAAGACGAACAAGTTACAGAAGAGGAAATAAAAACTCTGGTGGAAGAGGGAACTGCATCTGGAGTGGTGCAAGAATTAGAACAAAACATTGTGGAACGTACATTTATGTTAGGTGACCTGGATGTAGCTTCCATCATGACACACAGAAGAGAAATGGTGGTAATACCTCACACGGCTTCTTATGACTACATCGCACACATTGTGAGTACCACTCCCTTCGAAACATATCCTGTCCTTGCTGAAGACTCTGACAATGTGCTGGGTATGATGACACTCAAAGATTTCGCTTCTCTTTCGCTCACACAAGACAAACAAATAACGGAAGTTATGTCAAACCCCGTCTATTTCCCCACCACAATGTCTGTTTTTAAAGCGCTGGAGGAATTGCGTTCTATGCATTTGAGTCGTGCTTTTGTGTGTGATGAATTTGGAGCATTTGTGGGCGTTATCACACTAAAAGACATTCTGGAAGCTTTGGTGGGAGAATTTACAGATGACACAGAAGATATTGTACAAAGAAACGAAAGTGAATGGTATGTGAATGGACAGTGCCCATTTCATAAATTCTTACTACAATTTAATATTGAGGATGTAGATGCCACTGAGTTTAACACTGTGGGAGGGCTGGTCTTGGAACTGATGGAGCGTATTCCTA
>CALGCU010000068.1 GCA_937886455.1 uncultured Bacteroidales bacterium
CAAAACTAATCATTCTATTTTAATTGAAAAATTCGCTGCAAATCTAAGGTTGAAGTGGGGACAGTGCTTTTTTAGTTGGTTTTGTGGAGGGGAGGTTGAGTTGGGTGTAATAGGTATTAAAAAAAGGCTATGCGGTGTGCGTAGCCTTTTTGTTTGTATTTGTATTTGTTTAGTATCTGTAGTGTTCTGCTTTGTATGGTCCTTCTACTGATACTCCGATGTAGTCGGCTTGTTTTTGTGTTAGTTTGGTTAGTTTGACTCCGAGTTTTTCGAGGTGTAGTCTTGCTACTTCTTCATCGAGGTGTTTGGGTAGTCTATATACTCCGACTTCGTATTGTTTTGTGTAAAGTTCGATTTGTGCCAATGTTTGATTGGTGAATGAGTTGCTCATTACGAAAGAAGGGTGTCCAGTGGCACATCCGAGGTTGACAAGACGTCCGTCTGCGAGTAGGAGTATGCTGTGTCCGTCGGGGAATGTGTATTTGTCCACTTGTGGTTTGATGTTTGTGCACTTGATTCCCGGGAAGTTTTTTAGTTTTTCTACTTGTATTTCGTTGTCAAAGTGTCCGATGTTGCATACGATGGCGCTGTCTTTCATTGCAGCGAGGTGGTCGATGGTGATGATGTCGCAGTTTCCGGTGGTAGTGACGTATAAGTCAGCTTCTGCGAGTGCGTCTTCAACTGTTGTAACTTCGAATCCTTCCATAGATGCTTGTAGTGCGCATATTGGGTCAATTTCCGTTACTATTACTCTTGCTCCATAGGCTCTCATGCTTTTTGCGCATCCTTTTCCTACGTCACCGTATCCACATACGCATACAACTTTACCGGCGAGCATGATGTCGGTGGCTCTTTTGATTCCGTCGGCGAGTGATTCACGACATCCGTATAGGTTGTCAAATTTAGATTTGGTAACCGAGTCGTTGACATTGAATGCGGGGAAGAGTAGTTCTCCTTGTTGCATCATTTGGGATAGTCGGTGTACTCCGGTTGTGGTTTCTTCAGATACTCCTCTTACTTCTTTAGCCATATTGCTCCAAAAGTTCGATTTCATCGGGAGAATTTGCTTGAGAATTTCTTTGAGTTGTAGTTCATCTTCTCCGCCAGAAGGAGTGTTGAGAACGTCAGCATTTTTTTCAGCCGCAGCTCCGAGGTGTATCATGAGTGTGGCGTCTCCTCCGTCGTCAACAATGACGTTAGGTCCTTTGTCGCCTGGGAAGGTGAGTGCTTGTAGTGTACACCACCAGTAGTCAGCCAGCGATTCGCCTTTCCATGCAAATACCGGAGTTCCAGTAGCAGCAATGGCAGCTGCTGCATGGTCTTGTGTTGAGTAGATGTTGCAGCTGCACCAGCGTACTTCAGCTCCGAGCGCAACAAGCGTTTCGATGAGTACGGCAGTTTGTATTGTCATGTGTAGAGAGCCCATGATTCTTGCGCCTTTAAGTGGCTGTGAGTCGCCGTATTTTTCTCTTAGCGCCATGAGTCCCGGCATTTCTTTTTCAGCCAATTCGATTTCTTTTCTTCCAAAGTCAGCGAGTGACATGTCGGCTACTTTGTAGGGAAGTGTAGAGAATAATTGTTCCATGTATGTTATTTTTAATTTTTTTAATATTGTCTTTCCAGCTAAATGGTCGGCAAAAGTAAGAAAAAATCCCTATCTTCGCAAAGTTATTTGTGGAACACAGATTAAGTGTGATGATTATGCGTGTAAAATACTTGAGAATTATTTTGTTGTGGGTGGTTTTGTTGCCCTTTGTGGTGAAGGCTCAGTCGGTGAGTGTTTCGTTGGAAATTCCCGATTATGTGGTGTTTGCCGGTGATACATTGGATATACGTCGTTATGATTTGCGTGAGCGTTATGATAGGGAGCAGTTGTCGTTTATGTACATGCATTCGAGCAGTCTTCAGATTGTGCGTCGTGCGAATCGTTATTTTCCGATAATAGAGCCGATATTGAAGCGTGAGGGTGTGCCCGATGATTTTAAGTATTTGGCGGTGATAGAGAGTAGTTTGAATCCTTTGGCTTATTCTCCAGCTAAGGCGGCAGGTTTGTGGCAGTTTTTGGCGAGTACGGGTAGAGAGTATGGTTTGGAGGTGAGTGAAGAAGTGGATGAGCGTTATCATGTGGAGAAGGCTACAGTAGCAGCGTGTCGTTATTTGAAGGATGCTCGTGAGCGTTTGGGTAGTTGGGTGAATGCAGCAGCGGCATATAATGCGGGGTTGAATCGTATCAGTGGTGAGCAAGATAAGCAGCGTGTGGAGAGTGCTTTAGATATGCGTTTGGTGAGCGAGACGAGCAGATATGTGTTTAGGATTATGGCAGCCAAAGCTTTTTTAGAAGATCCACAGAAGTTTGGTTTTTACTTGAAGAAGGAGCATTTTTATCATCATATACGTGTGAAAGAAGTAGAGGTGAGTGGAAGTGTGGATGATTGGGCTGTGTGGTGCGAGGAGTATGGCTTGACTTATGCGCAGTTGAAGGATTTTAATCCATGGTTGCGTGGTAGAGGTTTGAAGAATGAACGTGGAAAGCGTTATGTGTTGTTGTTGCCTTTGGCAGAAGATTTGTATTATTCACCTGAGAAGGTTCAGATACATTATGCCGGTTGGGTGGGAGAGTAGGTGTCAAGCGAATGCGTGTAGAAGGCATAGGGTTCGGTAAGGGTATCTAGTGGTCCCGAAGTGGTCCCGAGGTGGTCGCGGTGGAGCTTGCTGTTTTGAGCGTGTGATTTTTGGGGTAAATTTAGGTTTGACGTATGATAAGAAATTAAAATAAGATAAGGATGAAAAGAAGAATTTGTTATTTATTGAGTGTTTTGTGTTTAGGCGTTTTGTTGAATAGTTGTGGTCTGCTTGGTGGTCCAGAAGAATTTGACGAAGCATTACTTGTGGGCACATGGGTTGTGGATGGTCATGAGAGCGATCATTGGCGTTTTGATGCTGGAGGCCGAGGAGCTTCATGGGATACAGCCGATGATGTGACCGAGGCAGAGGCTCAGGCATTTAGTTGGAGTCTTGTGGGTAGTACTTTGACCGTGACCCATCGTATAGGGATGACCGGAGCAGATGCTATTCCAAAGTCGTATAAAATGCTGAGTCTGACCGAAGTGAGCTTGAGTTATAAAGATGAGAGCACTAAGAAGGTGACCAATATGACCAAAATAAGATAGCGTAATTTTTTACAAGACATTTTTTGTGATATGAAGAAAGGTTTAAAGATAGCCGGTATTAGTCTTGCCGGCCTTGTTGGGTTGGTGTTGATAGTGGTAGGCGTGTTGGTGTGGGTGGTGTTTACTCCGTCTCGCTTGACTCCCATTGTGCGTAGTGTGGCTGACAAGATGATAGTGTGTGACCATTCGATAGGAGAGGTGGAATTGACATTTTTCAGTACATTTCCTCAGTTTAGTCTGGCTGTGGATAGTGTGGTGTTGGTGAATGATATAGACGGCGCTCCTTGTGACACATTGCTTCGTGCAGATTGTCTTCGTGCGGAGGTGAATTTGCGTAAATTGTGGCAAGAAGGCGTGGTGGATGTAAATGGTTTGTTGTTGGAGGGAGCAGAGGTGTGTTTATATACCGATAGTGTGGGTAGATGTAACTATGATGTGTGTGTGACTGCCAGTGTAAGCGAGGAAGATACGACAGCATTTAGTTTGCCTTTTGAGGGAGTGAATCTTCAGCAAGTGTCACTGCGTAGAGCTTGGATTAGTTATGTGGATGAGCAGAATGATGTTCATGCCGAATTGGCAGATGGCTCGGTGGATTTAAACGTGACATTACAAGGAGATGTTGTGGGAGGATGTGTGCGTTTGAATGTACCTTCAGTGAAAGCCTCTATGGATGGTGTGGTATATGCGAATGATGTGTCGTTGGTGTGTGATTTACCATTTGAATCCCGTTTCGACAGTGTGCGGCTTACACTTCAAAATGCCAGTCTTGCAGTGAATCAGTTTGGCTTGCATGTAGATGGTAGTGTGTCTTTGCCAGAAAATGGAGATATTCAAACTGATGTTCATGCCGAGTTAAGTGATTGGGACATTCAGGAGGTGTTGCGATTAGTGCCCGATAGTTTTGCTTATTTATTGAGTGATTTGCGAGTGGATAGTGGAAAAGTGAGTGTGAGTGCGGACGTGCAAGGGATTTTTAATGACAGTGTGTATCCTTTGGTGTCTGCTCACGTGCAGTTGTCTGATGGTGGATTTGCTTATCGTGCCTTACCAGAGTCACTTCATGGTGTGCAATTAGATGTGTCGGCTTATGTGAATTTGAACGATTCCACCGATAGTTATGCCGATGTGCATCGTGTGGCGGCATGTGTGAAGAGTACATCCGTTGAGCTGAGTGGTCGTGTGGAACGTTTGCTTGCAGATGTGGAGGGAGATGTGTCATTGTGGGCAGATGTGACATTGTCGGATGTTCAAGCATTTTTGCCGGAAGATATGCGTGTAGAAGAATTTCTGCGGTTTCGTGCGCAATTGAAACGTATTGAAAAGG
>CALGCU010000069.1 GCA_937886455.1 uncultured Bacteroidales bacterium
CAGTCATTTAAAACATTTTATTTTTTATTTTAAAAAATTTAATTCAATATTATATTTAATTACAAATTTTATAAGGTTTTTGTTTTAAATAAATACAATATTATAAAGTTAAAGCAATTTTACAAAAGTAAAGTAATTTTTACAAAGAAATTTTTTAAAGACAAAATCGATAAAAATACGAACAATTCGTATAAAACTTATAAAAAAGTTCCGATACTTACTCTTTTTCAGCGATGAAACTCTGATGAAAAATTTGTTTTGTACTCATTGATAAATCTTTTGAAACCATTGAAGATATTAAAATTAAAGAATTATTAGCAAGGATTATGGATGGAAGTGCTAAACCTTTTGTTGATGCAATCAATGGGGTAGGGGTGATTGAACAAAAAGCAGACAGAGAACCTTTCATCGTAAGAAAGAGAATCGAACATACTTCTCCTGATGGAAATTCTAAAATAGTCCTACTACCGGATGACCATTTCAGCATTGACGTTCATATATCATACCCTTCTGCCATACTCGCTAATCAATACGCAAGCATGGAGAATTCTGAAGAGTTTGCTACTGAAATTGCTGAAGCAAGAACATTCGTCTTTGTAAAGGAAGTGGAACAACTACTCGCTGCTAATCTCATTAAAGGGGGAGACTTGCAAAACGCTTTGGTCATTTACGACCAAATAGTAACGCAAGAACAAATGGACAAAATTGCAGGCCTGACTAATCAACCATCGGTTGACGCAACTAAATTAGGATACCTTAGTGAACCAAAATATAACAACGAACCGGCAAGACATAAACTGTTGGACGTAATTGGTGACTTAAAACTAATCGGAAAACAAATACAAGGAAAAGTCATTGCCTACTGCCCGGGACACCAAGTAAACACAGACTTCGCTAAAACACTTTATAAGCAAATCAAACGACAAGAAGTACAAGCACCGGTCTATGATGACACCATACCACCTATCTATGATGTCAACGATATTAAAAAACTACTCCCACACCGATATCCATTCTTGTTGGTTGATAAAATTGTAGCAATATCTGACAAAACTATTGTGGGTATAAAACAAGTCACCACAAACGAACCTTTCTTCCAAGGACATTTCCCACAAGAACCTGTCATGCCGGGAGTATTACTGGTAGAGGCTATGGCACAAACGGCGGGTATCCTCGTATTACACGATAAGGAGGAACCGGAAAGATACAGCACATACTTCCTCAAAATTGATAATGTTAAGTTCCGTCAAAAAGTCGTACCGGGAGATACACTCGTATTTCGATTGGAATTTATGACTGAAGTAAGAAGGGGACTGGCAAACGTGAAAGGGTACTGCTTCGTAGGTGGAAAAATCACTACTGAAGCGGAATTTGTTGCACAAATAGTAAAAAATAAATAATAATAAATAACTTGATTATGAATCAACCATTATCATACATACACCCGGAAGCAAAAATAGACCCTACTGTGGTTGTTGACCCCTTCGTCACGATTGATAAAAATGTAGAAATCGGAGAAGGAACAAGAATAGGTGCGAATGTAACCATCATGGAGGGTGTGAGAATTGGTAAAAATTGTACGATCTTTCCGGGAGCAGTCATAGGAGCAATTCCACAAGACCTTAAATATAGAGGGGAAGATACGCTCGCTATCATTGGAGACAACACAACTATCAGAGAATGTGTGACGATTAACAGAGGTACTGCTGCTAAGGGAAAAACTGTAGTAGGAAACAATTGTTTGATTATGGCATACTGCCATGTCGCACATGATTGTGTGGTGGGAAATAATGTAATCATATCTAATGCTACACAACTCGCTGGGGAAGTGGTCATAGGTGACTTTGCTGTAATCGGAGGGGGAACACTCGTACACCAATTCACACAAATAGGAGCACACTCTATGATACAAGGAGGCTCAAAAGTAACGAAAGATGTACCGCCATTTGTCACTGCTGGAAGGGAACCGCTCACTTATGCCGGAGTCAATGCTATCGGACTCAGACGGAGAGGATACTCTAATGAACAAATCAAAGATATACAGGATATATACAGATATATCTTCCAAATGGGAATGAATACAACGAATGCGGTGCAAAAGGTTGAAACTGAACTGCCGGCTGGAAATCTCAAAGAGCAAATTCTAAATTTTGTAAAGAATAGCCCAAGGGGAATCATCAAAGGATATTTTGAATAAGCAGACATAAAATAATATGGAAGAAACAAAAAAAAGCCTCAACTTCATCGAGGCAATCGTAGAGCAAGACATTAAGGATGGAAAAAACGGTGGAAAAGTACAAACAAGATTCCCGCCTGAACCGAATGGATACTTGCATATCGGACACGCAAAGGCTATTTGCATGGACTTTGGTATTGCCGCTAACTATGGAGGAGTCTGCAACTTAAGGTTTGACGACACAAACCCGACAAAAGAGGATGTAGAGTATGTGGAAGCAATTAAAGAAGATATTAAGTGGTTGGGATATAAATGGGGAAAAGAGGTCTATGCTTCTGACTACTTTCCACAACTATGGGAATTTGCTATACAACTCATCAAGGAGGGAAAAGCATACGTGGATGAACAAAGTAGTGAGCAAATAGCGGCACAAAAAGGAACTCCTACGCAACCGGGAAAAGAAAGTCCATATCGAAACAGACCGATAGAGGAAAGCCTAACGCTTTTCCATAAAATGAATAGTGGAGAAGTAGGGGAAGGTGAAATGGTACTACGGGCTAAAATTGATATGGCTAACCCGAATATGCACTTCAGAGACCCAATAATATATCGAGTGGTGAACCATCCTCACCACAGAACTGGAACTACATGGAAAGCATACCCCATGTACGACTTTGCACACGGACAAAGCGATTACCTCGAAGGGGTAACTCACTCTTTATGCACCTTGGAATTTGTGGTACATAGACCTCTATATGATCTCTTTGTGGACTGGATAAAAAATGGGAAAGACCTCAACGACAACAGACCTCGTCAATACGAATTTAATAAGCTCAACCTTAGCTACACTTTGATGAGCAAAAGAAACTTATTGATACTCGTAAAAGAAGGACTCGTCAAAGGATGGGACGACCCACGAATGCCTACTATATGTGGATTTAGAAGAAGAGGCTATTCGCCTGAATCTATTCATAAATTCATTGATAAGATTGGATACACCACCTACGACGCACTCAATGAATTCGCACTACTGGAAAGCGCGGTAAGGGAAGACCTGAATGAGAGGGCTACACGGGTATCAGCTGTACTACACCCGGTCAAACTTATTGTCACTAACTACCCGGAAGGACAAGTAGAATGCTTAGAAACCATCAATAATCCTGAAAGACCGGAAGATGGATCTCACATCATTGAGTTTAGCAGAGAATTGTGGATGGAACGTGATGACTTTATGGAAGAAGCACCGAAAAAATTCTTCAGAATGACACCGGGACAGGAAGTACGACTCAAAAGCGCGTACATCGTAAAATGTACTGGATGTAAGAAAGATGAACAAGGAAATGTAATCGAAGTTTACTGCGAATACGATCCGGAATCTAAAAGCGGAATGCCGGGAGCAAACAGAAAAGTCAAAGGTACACTACATTGGCTCAGCCAAGCACACTGCATAAAAGCGGAAGTAAGACTCTATGACCGACTCTGGAAAGTGGCTAACCCAAGAGACGAACTTGCAAATATCTGCGAAGAACAAGGATGCGACACACTCACAGGTATGAAACAAATCATCAACCCCGATTCATTGCAAGTACTATCTGAGTGCTACATCGAAAAATTCGCACAAGGAATGGCGCCTCTCACATACTTACAATTCCAACGAACCGGATATTTCAACGTAGATAAAGATTCTACACCGGAAAAGATGGTATTCAATAGAACTGTAGGACTGAAAGATAGCTGGGGAAAATAGACTTTTTACATTCAAGGAAAATTTAAATAGGCTATTTAAAAAAATAATTCTATCTTTGCGATAAATTAAGAAACCTATAAAAACACACAATTATGGCACTAACAATAACAGATGCAAACTTTGAAGAACTACTCACAAGCGAACAACCATTAGTAGTGGATTTTTGGGCACAATGGTGCGGACCTTGCAAAGCAATCTCCCCAATCATTGAAGAACTTGCCAATGAATACGAAGGAAAAGCAAACATCGGTAAAGTAGATGTTGACGAAAACGATGATATAACTGCTCGTTATGGAATACGCAACATACCTACTATCTTATTCTTTAAAAACGGAGAATTGGTGGATAAACAAGTAGGAGCAGCTAGCAAAGCTGCAATCGCTGCTAAAATTGACGCTTTGCTCTAAGACAAATAAAGAGGAAATCAAAGAATAAAGGAGTGATGAAAAAAAGTTTCATCACTCCTTGTTTTTTATTTGTAATTTCACACATCTTTCGCTAACTTTGTAAATTCATAATACTATATCATTCAACATGGAAAATAAGTTAATCAAACGAGCATTAATATCTGTATATCACAAAGATAACTTAGATACTATAGTTAAAAAACTTCATCTTGATGGAGTGGAAATCCTATCGACTGGAGGTACACAATCCTTCATTGAATCATTAGGAATACCATGTTCAGCTGTTGAAGACCTCACTTCTTATCCCTCTATACTCGGAGGAAGAGTGAAAACACTACACCCAAAAGTATTCGGAGGTATCTTGTGCAGAAGAGACAACGAACAAGACCAACAACAAATTAATGAATACGACATACCTGAAATTGATTTAGTAATCGTTGACCTATATCCATTTGAAGACACAGTAGCAAGTGGAGCTTCACAAGCTGACATCATCGAAAAAATAGACATAGGAGGTATATCCCTGATTAGAGCGGCGGCTAAAAACTACAAAGATGTACTCATCGTAGCATCTAAAGCACAATATCAACCCCTCTTAGATATCCTTAACGATAAGGGAGCAAAAACTACATTGGAAGAAAGACTCTGGTTCGCAAAAGAAGCATTCGCAGTATCTTCACATTATGATGCGGCTATATTTAACTACTTTGATAAAGATAAAAATAGCGCACTCAGACTCACTGAAGATGGACAAATGACACTGAGATACGGAGAAAACCCACATCAAAAGGGATTCTTCTATGGTAAATTTAACGACATGTTCGAACAGGTACATGGAAAAGAAATATCTTACAATAACCTGTTGGACATTGACGCTGCTGTAAACCTGATAAACGATTTTGATGATATCACAGTTGCAATACTCAAACATAACAATGCTTGTGGATTAGCATCAAGACCTAACCTCACGGATGCATGGAAAGCAGCCCTCGAAGGTGACCCCGTTTCTGCTTTCGGAGGAATCATCATAGCGAATGCAAGCATTGACAAAGCTACAGCGGAAGAAATAAACAAAATATTCTTCGAGGTAATCATTGCACCTGACTATGACTTGGATGCATTGGAAGTACTCACTACCAAAAAGAACCGTATTATACTGATACAAA
>CALGCU010000070.1 GCA_937886455.1 uncultured Bacteroidales bacterium
ACCTTCATTTCTCCGCTGTCCACTCTCTTTTGTAACTCACCTAATCCGCGAATACCACCAACAAAGTCAATGCGCTTGTCTGTGCGCAAGTCTTTGATGCCAAGAATATCATTGAGAATTAAGTTAGAAGAGATGGTAACGTCTAACACACCAATTGGATCATTGTCATTATAAGTTCCTTCTTTGGCTGTTAAAGAATACCATTTACCACCTAAGTAGAGTGCAAAGTTGTGCAATTTGTTCGGTTTATAGATATCCGTTCCTTTTTCTTCCACTACGAAGTGTTCACTTACTTTTTGGAGGAATTCTTCTTCTGATAATCCATTCAGATCTTTTACTACGCGGTTGTAGTCAATGATGTTTAATTGATTGTCAGGGAAACATACAGCCAAGAAGTAGTTGTATTCTTCGTCACCCTTGTGATTTAGGTTTTGCACTTTCTTTTCATGTCCTACTAATGCTGCAGCAGCACTTCTGTGATGTCCGTCTGCAATGTACATGTATGGGATTTGAGCAAATATTTCTGTGATACGTTTGATTGTATCCTCATTATCTATTACCCAGAAAGTATGTCCAAAACCGTCTAAATCAGCAACAAAGTCATATTCCGGTTCTTTTGATGTTACATCAGCTATGATTTGGTCTAAATCGTCTCTGTGTGGATATGCAAAGAACACAGGTTCTACATTGGCATTGTTCACTCTGACGTGTTTCATACGGTCTTCTTCTTTGTCCTTACGCGTCAATTCGTGTTTTTTGATGCGTCCTTCCATGTAGTCTTCTACAGCAGCACAAACTACTAATCCGTATTGTGTTCTTCCGTCCATTGTTTGAGCATATACATAGTAGTTTTCTTTAGCATCTTGTTTTAACCAACCTTGTTTTCTAAAATTGGTAAAGTTTTCTAATGCTTTTGCATATACTCTTTCGTCATGTTCATCAGTACCTACCGGAAAATCAATTTCTGGTTTAATAATGTGGTAAAGTGACATTTCGTTACCTTCAGCTTCTACGCGTGCTTCTTCTGAATTAAGCACATCGTATGGACGAGAAGATACTTTTTTTGCTAGTTCTTTTGGTGGGCGAATGCCTTTGAATGGTTTAATTGTTGCCATGTTTTTTTTGTGTTTAATGTGATTATTAGATAGGGTTATTTTGGCTTTTTATTATTTTTTTTGCACAGTTGTATTTACTTTTTTGTTCATCACACAAGTGCCATTGAAGGTTGCATTAGGTTCAATAATCAATGTGCCTACATTTATTTCGCCGTTTATTACAGCTGTTTGGCGTAGTGTTAATATTTCGCTGACATTCATCTTTCCATCAATCGTTCCGTAGATTTCTGCATTCATACAATCTATTGTACCTTTGATGTATCCTTTTTGTCCTACTACTACTTTGCCTTTGCACGTTAAATCACCTTCTACGTGTCCATCGACTCTAAAATCGCTATCGGCAGTAATTGTACCTACTATTTTGCTTCCTGCTGTCAGTGCATTATGAAATGATGCTCCGTTGTTATTATTGTTGTCTTTTGCCATTTTCTTTATGTTTTATTTCGTTGCCAAAGTTAGTCTTTTCTTTTGATTTTCGCAATAGTTCTTTCTACTTCGCTGTAAACATTATTTGGTTGTTTATTTGCATGTTGTTTTGTAGGTGTTTTTTGTGCAAAATTTCAAAACCTACTATTTTTCTTTATATGAAGTGTATGTTATCGACCAAATATGTTGTCTTTTTGTGAAACTTGTGTTGGAACACCTGCTTTTCCTCCAATATGGATGTTTTGTAAAGTAACTGCTTCTGTGTCATCAAAACTGATAGCATTCTTGGCGTTTTGTATTTCAATGTTTTTAAATACTACATTGCGAATGGGTTCTTGTGGTGTCCCTTGTAGTACTAATGCGGCTTTGTTTACTTGTTGACATGTAATATTATCTATGTAGATGTTCTCTACTTTGGTGAAAAAATGGTTGTCCAATCCTTCACCGGCATACATGCTTGTAGCATAAATGAGGTCTTCTACTTCTCCAAATTGGCAATTTCTTACAAAGATATTTCGAATGAAACCTCCTCTGTCCGGGTTTGTTTTGAGGTAAATTCCTCGTTTGCAATATCCCGCGTAGGTGCAATCTTCAACGAATATATTTTGAACACCTCCTGACATCTCACTTCCGATTACTACTGCGTGCAATCCTTTGAAATGACAGTTGCGTATGACAATGTTTTCAGAAGGCATGGCTAAGTTACGTCCATCATTGTCTCTGCCACTTTTAATCGCTACGTTGTCGTCTCCGTTATTAAATTGTATGTTTTCAATGAGTATGTTTCGTGAACTTTCAGGGTCAATTCCATCATTGTTTACTAATTTGGCATCATAGCGTAATGACCTACAGATGATGTTCTCGCTTTGCAAAAAATGTACACACCAAAATGGTGAATTGGTGATAAAGATTTCTTCAAGTGTGATGTTCTTGCATTGATAGAATTGTATGAGTTGTGGTCTGAGATAATGTCCATTGCCAAAGATTCTGCTTTCTGTGGGTGTTTCATTGTGGTTCATGTTTCTACTGGATTGCAAATCCGGACGTTGTTTTTCTTTCCATGTTGCAAATGTACTCATGGCATTTCCGTCAATTTTTCCTTTTCCAATGATTGCTATGTTGTTAGCATTGAAAGCATAGATGAATGGACTATAGTTGTAGAGGTATGTACCTTCCCAACTGGTGTTGACAAGAGGGTAGTATTTAGGGTCGGGACTAAATTTGAGTGTAGCTCCTTCTTGTAGGTCCAGACATATGTTGCTTTGGAGGTGAATAGGTCCACATAGATAATAGGTGCCGGAAGGTATGACGATACGTGCTCCACCTTGTTTTGTGGCTTTTTTTATAGCTCTGTCAAAGGCTGGTTTACAATCGTATTGTCCATTACCAATGGCTCCATATTTTTGGATGTTGATAATGTTTTCACTTATATGTGCACCGGATATTTGACCGAGAATGCTATCGCGCAAGTCTGTGTTGTATTGATTGGCATGTGAACAGGTTATGTGCATGCTTATTAAAAGACTCGCCAAAATTGTGATTTTTAGGGCTTGTTTCATGGGTTGTTATTATTTGTATGATAGTTGAACTGTATTTTGCGTAACACTTAGATTGACTGTTCTATTTAGTAGTATAGGCAGATTGTAATCAACATGTCCTGCAGGAAAATTATAACACACAGGATAGTCATAGTCTTTCACTGCGTGGGCAATGCTCTCGGCTATGGTGCACATCATGGATGGATCTTCTTCACAATTGGAGAATTGTCCTACAATAAGTCCTTTTAGTTGGCTTAGAAACCCGCTTAGTCGTAGATTGTTAATCATTCTGTCAATGTGATAGGGTGATTCAGCAATGTCTTCAATAAAAAGAATGGTGTTATTGTCTTCTTGCAAATCAAATGGGGTGTGACGTAATCCATATAATACGGATAAATTTCCTCCTCTCAACACTCCTGTTGTTTCTCCTATACGATTGAGTTTATGTGGTGGAATAGATATGGGTGAGGGTAGGTGATTGGGCTCGTTTAACACATCTATCAATCTCATCAAAGCATCGTCTTTGTCGGGCAATGTAGCAATGTGTTTTGTCATGATGGCGTGTAGAGATGGTATCTCGTATTTTGCCAACGCATTGTGTATTACTGTGATGTCACTGAATCCGATGAGTAGTTTTGGATGTGTTATTAAGGGCGTAAAGTCTATTTTATCAATGATTTGCACTAATCCATATCCACCTCTACTGCATAGTATGGCATCAATGCTATGGTTGTTGATTGCTTCCTGCAAATCATTGATTCTTTCTTCCGGTGTTCCTGAGAATCGTCCGTATTTTCCTTTGGCATGCTTGCTGATTGTGACTTTATGTCCGAATGTTTCCAATCGTGTTGTTGCTTGGTCAATATAATCAGATACAATATGTCCGGAGGGCGAGAGTATGTGTATATGCATAAGCTGTTGTTTTTACGCATACAAAGATAGTGTAAAAGCACTAATCAAGCAATGATGATAGGGTGGAATTTCATTTGTTTTTGTAGCTTGTTTCTGTAATATGACATATTTAACATTTAACAATCATTGTTGAGTGCCACACAGCGAAAGGGAGTGTCACTGTGTGTTCCCATAGTATAGTTTGTGTCGGTTGCATCATCATGAAGGTATCTGGTTCCTATCTAGTTCCTATCTAGTTCCTATCTAGTTCCTACCTAGTTCCTATCTGTTTTGTATCTCATTCCTATCTAATGCTCCCGTAATAGTCGCGGTATGATTCCTATGGAGATTGCTGTGTGGTCGGTTGTTGGTAAAATGTACATAGTAATGCTCCCTGTGTGCTCCGGCACTTTATTTCACAATAAAGCCACCGGTAGTCCCGATGGCTTCTTTTTACCCACATCTAATGAGCGATATGGGTTTAAAAAGGAAAGTTATAATGTGGGTTATGGAGTGGGGTTAGTACTCCTCAACCTCGGTATCTGTAATGAGATATTTACCAACTAATCTGTGTAATTTTCTTACGTGTAGTGAGATGGCAATCAGTGAGAGTCCTCCGATAATAAAGCTTATGCCACTTAGAATAATCACAGTCGGTATTCCAATTGCAAATGGTCGTATGATAATTAGAATAGAGAGAATCAGCAGTAATAATCCTAATGCAAAAAGCCAACTTCCTGTAGGCAATTCCATGTTGGATAAATCACGACTGAATGACAAGAGCATTAAACTGCGTACAAATACCCATCCTCCAATAAAGAATGGCAAGAAAAGAATGTTAACGGCCGGATTCGCACACAGCAAGATGCCAAGTACGATGTTAATAATAATGCCTGCAATGTTCCATGGGCGAGTGAGAAACCAGTTACGTGAACTTAATGCCATGAGAATCTCCACAAAACTGGTGATGAGTATGACTATGCCTAAACTGATGGCCAGCATTACATAGCTTTCAAGAGGGTAGAAGAAAATGAAAATGCCACATGCAACACACAGAATACCGGCAATAATTGGAAGATACCAATGCTTCACCATGCGCATTCCCTTAGTTTTGATGGTGGAAAGAGATGTTTTCATAGTTGTAATAGTTTTAAGGTTAATTTGTAACTACTACAACAAATGAAATATAAAAATGTTTGATAAAAATACAGAATTTAAGACAGATGAATGCTTATCTGCCTATTAAAGTGACATCGCCCTTGAGCTTGTATTTGGCTCCATCTGCTTGTATGACATAGAAATATACACCGGGGCTGGCGGGTTGTCCATTGATGGTTCCATCCCAGCCTTTTTGTGGGTCAGTCCATGCAAATACTCTTCTTCCCCAACGATTGTAAAGGTGTCCGCTAAACTTTATCAACGAACGGTATGCCACTCTAAATTCATCGTTCTTACCATCTCCATTAGGTGTAAACACATTGGGTACTCGTAGTGATGAGATGGATACTTCTATTCTGAATGATGCGGTGTCAGTACAACCGGCAGTATTGCTCACATTGAGTGTCACATCATATATTCCGGCTTCCTCAAATGTGTACCTGTGGTCTTTTTCAGAACGTTGCACTAATAAATCACTACCTCTCTTTACCTTCCAATCATAGTATTCTGCTACTGGTTCATTGGCATTGGCTAAAAATTGAATTACCAATGGTGCAGAACCCTTAATGGAAGAGGCTTCCGAAGGACGATCTATTTCGTTTTTTTCGGTTCTGATTTCAGTAATGGATGTGGGATGAATGTCAATGGCAATGGCTTGATAGAGTGGGGATTCAATAGTTATGGTATCAAGTATTCCTAGTTCTTCTGCATAGGTCACATCCGACAATTTAAACGTGGTGTGTGTTAAAGGGGCTTTGACTTCCCATTGTTTAGCCGGCGAAAGGAGAGTGTCTATGCTTGTTTCTGTCCATGATTCTCCTGCCCATGTGAGTGTGTTGTAGGTCAGTTTATAGGTTTGAGGCAAAGCATAGTTTGAACCGGATGGGGTGGTGTAGTTTAAGGAGTGAATGGTTGCATCTAACACTAAACGAGTCTCTTCGCATGAGTTCACGTATGTTTCATCAACATTTAGAGAATGAAATGTTGGTTGGTGTTCCTTGTGGTCTATGACGTAGAAAACGATAGTGTCACTGGTGCTACCACTACCTGCTATCAAGCGATACCCATTATTGTTTTCGGGCATAAGAAACTGATCGGAATTACCCAACAATAAAGTTCCATTATAGTCGTACCAATTTACCGGGCTTTTACTTCCGGTATAATGTATTGCACTTTGGGAGTCTATCTGCTTAAAAAGT
>CALGCU010000071.1 GCA_937886455.1 uncultured Bacteroidales bacterium
GTCCATGACTTGTTTTGGGTGCCGTCCCAATAGGTCTGCGCTTGTGTCATAGGAATCCAAAGAAGGCTCAACGCTATCAAGATAACAGTAAAAATCCGCTTCATAATTGTTTGTTTTTATGGTATTGTATAAGAATTATATTAATAGAGAAATCCAAATAGCCAGAGAGGGATATTATTTTTATCACCAATCTCCAAGCCACTTATCGCATTAATCACATGGTCGTTCTTCTTCACGCGCTGATTGGAGGCATATACACAAAAATCATGTCCATCAACAGAGAAGGTAGTACCCTTGCGCTTAGCATAAACCTTATGGCGTGAATGAAGCATGTTATAAAGATAAGTTTCCATCACACTGAGTTCATCCGGTTTAGACATAGAAGCTGCATAAAGCAAATTTGTGTTATGCAGAAATACTCGTGATGGTTTTTTAGGGAACATAGCCCCTTTGGGATAAAGCAAATTGAGCAAACGTGCATCTTGCAAATACTTGATATAATTCATGATAGTAGCGCGTGACGTTTCAATTTCAACACTGAGTTGACTTACATTCAGAGAACAAGGCGCTGTATTCATCAGAATATGCAACAGTTTGCGTATTTTTGAAAGATATTTGAGTTCTATCTGTTTAATTAACAAGATATCAACTTCCAACATCATATTCATGGTCTTCAAGAGATTCTCGGAGTAGTTTCTATTCTCCAAGAAAAAAGGATAAAATCCATGATGTAGATAATCGGGGAAGTACCACAAAGGCTTAACCAGTTGTAAAATATCAGCAGCTATTTTTTCATGATTAGCAAGAATATCTTCTAAGGTATAAGCCGGGAATAATGTACCAGCCTGTAGATTCAGGTATTCACGAAAAGAAAATCCTCTAAGATTATACGACTTTACTACGTCCATCAAGTCGGTATTTCCATCAATCAGTCTCATAACTGAAGATCCCGAGAATATAATCTGCAATTCCGGATACAAATCATAACATTGACGGAGTTCTTTTGACCAGTTTTCATATTTAAATGTCTGGTCTATAAGAAGTGTTCTACCTCCTCTGCGATAGAAATCTCCTGCAAACTCCACTAAAGTATGTTGCGTGAAATAGAAATTGTTAAAATTGATGTACAGGCATTGCGGACTTGTGCCATATCGTTCTTTGGCATATTGCAGAAGGAATGTAGTCTTTCCAACCCCTCTACTTCCTTTTATCCCGATGAGCCGATGCGACCAATCAACCTCATCCATCAAAAGACGTCGTACCGGTGCTTCTATATGCTCAACCAAATATCTATGTGTTCGGATGAAAGATTCCATAACTTTATAGTAGATAAAAGAAGGCTTCTTGCCCTATTCAACATACATAACTTCGGCAAAAATAGTATTTTTTTGTGAAATAGAGTAACTTTCTGTACAACAGACCAGTATTTTATTGTAGTCTTTTAGGATTTTTAGCAATAAAATCTTTCCAATCTTTATATGGTTTATCCGTTGTAGGTCTGCTTTTTTGCAAGTAATGACAATAAGCCACCGCCAATGCATCCGTAGCATCAAGTTTAACATGCATCTGCTCTTTAGGTATCTTCAAGAAGCGCCTAAGCATATCTGCCACCTGTTCTTTGGATGCAGCTCCATTTCCTGTAATAGCCATTTTTACTTTCAAAGGTGCATATTCCGTAATAGACAACTCACGATAAAGGGCAGCCGACATTACCACGCCTTGTGCCCTTCCCAACTTGAGCATAGACTGTACGTTTTTCCCAAAGAAAGGAGCCTCAATGGCTAATTCAGTGGGATGAAATTCATCAATAACAGAGAGAATACGTGCAAAAATACGTTGTAATTTCTGATAGTGATCTTTATATTTATGCAAATCTACAACCCCCATAGCCACCATATCAGCCTTTCCTTTGCTCACCCTGAGCAGACCATATCCCAAGAAGTTAGTTCCGGGGTCCACACCAAGAATCATTGTATCCTCTTGCGCTCCGTTCATCCGTATTATAGTATTTCTAAAAATGTGGTAAAAGTAAGTACATGTTGTCCAAACTGCTTAAACAAGTCAGCTTTCATTTGTTCTTCATGATTTTGTTTCCATACAGTCAGAGCATGAAAATCATCCACTTCATGTTGCACAGAAAAGTTATTAATTCCCGGTTCAACATGTGTCATCACCTTCAATGTCTTAGGGTTGTGAAAGACAGAATCCATAGAAGGCAAGAATGACTGATTCACCCACCGCTTCCATGCCTCCACATAGGATTGTTCCACACAAAAAGTAACATTGACAATGTATTTAGCCATATATCTTAATGTTTTATTAATTCATCTATCACTTGTTGCTCTTCCAAATCAATCTTTCCTCCTTGTTTGTTGTACCTTTAAATAAGGCAATACTGCACTCGTTGCGAACTAATCAAAAGTAAACTTTTGCTTATTTCACTCGTTTGTTGTACCTTTGCACAGCAAGGGGCATTAGCTCATCTGGCTAGAGCGCGACACTGGCAGTGTCGAGGTGAGCGGTTCGAGTCCGCTATGCTCCAGGCTTCGTAAAACAGCGTATCAGGGTACCTGATACGCTGTTTTTCTACGCCCAGGCAGGCCAGAATGGCTGCCGCAGGCGTAGGC
>CALGCU010000072.1 GCA_937886455.1 uncultured Bacteroidales bacterium
CGCATATTACAAGATGAGATTGTCCCTTCATTCCAAAAAGCAGGCAACAACCAAGGTTTCCTTTATGGAACAAAAGCCATATATAGTCATTTGACCACCGACGAAGCCAAAGCCGAGCTGTTGTTGGAACGCGAATATGCCCCTCGCAGAATATGGATAGACATTCTCACGTATTATTTAATCATCTCGTTCCTGCTTTTAATTGTTGTAGCATGGTGTGGATGGCACAGCATGAATGCACAACCCAAGGCCGCCAACAACATACGCTATGCACAAACACGTAACTATGTAAATACATGTTGGGTATTAGCCATCTTCTTCCCCATTCCACTCCTTGCATGGGCAATCTACATCCGCCAAAAACACAAACAAATTCGTTTTAAGCCGGTCATCTGTCCCGAATGTAAACATGCCATGACACTACTTTCAGAAAACGAAGAAGATAAACACCTTAACAAAAAACAACAAAAAGAAGAACAACTGCGCTCGGTGAACTATGACGTGTGGGAGTGTAAACACTGTTACAATCACATCATTCTCCCCTATCATGCGCAGAAAACACCCTATTCTGAATGTAGGTATTGTCATGCCATAGCCTCCAGTCTTCATGCTGATGTCATATTGACACAACCTACCCAATTTTATAACGGACTGGGTGAGCGCACATATATCTGTCAGCATTGTGGCAAGCAATTTGTTAGCACGTATGTGATACCCAAACTCCCTGTAGTTGTAACCGGAGGTAGCGGAAACGGTGGCGGATTCAGTGGTGGAAGTTGGGGAGGAGGCGGATTTAGCGGAGGAGGTGCAGGAGGACATTTCTAATCCTCATCATTTTGCCAATAAAGCAATGAATAAAAATCATAACTAATAAAATATTCAACACATGAAAAAAACAACCGTTATTCTCCTAAGCGTAGTGGCAATAGTAGCCATTATTGCGTTATGGATAGTAAAAGGCTACAACAACATGGTGGTAGCAGACGAACAAGTAAGTAAAGATTGGGCACAAGTAGAAAACCAATACCAACGACGTGCCGATTTAATCCCTAATCTCGTTGCAACAGTTAAGGGCTATGCAGAGCATGAACAGAGCACATTAGATGCTGTAGTAGCAGCACGCGCCAAAGCAACAAGCATTACTATAGATGCCAACAATCTAACAGCAGAACAACTTGAAATTTTTCAAGCAAGCCAAAGCCAATTAAGCAACACTTTAGGAAAACTGTTGGCAATATCAGAAAACTATCCTGACCTAAAGGCAAACACAAACTTCTTAGAGCTACAAAGCCAATTAGAAGGCACAGAAAACCGTATTACCGTAGCACGCAACACATTTAACACATCTGCTCAGTCATTTAACGCATACATACGTCGCTTCCCTAACAATATTATAGCAAGTATGTTTGGATTTGAGAAGAAAGCCTATTTCCAAGCGGCAGAAGGAACAGATACTGCACCTGTTGTAGAATTCTAAACTGTGTGCAATCTCCAATATACGTAGCCAAATGAAAGGCTGAGCGCGGTAAGAAGCATAATGCATGATTAAAAATGACACCACGCATTTCTGACACCACATTCACTCAACTCCTTGACGCTTGGCAAGGAGTTGAGCAATTGGACAACAATGACTATCAATACTTGTTGACCCAATTGAGTACGGAACAAAAGGAAGTGTTGGCAAGGACTGCAAGAAGTGTTGCTGAAAAACGTTTCAACAAAGGTGTATATCTAAGAGGACTATTAGAAATCACCAACTACTGCAAGAACAACTGTTTCTATTGCGGAATACGAGCAGACAATCACTGCGTTACACGATACCGACTCAGTGAAGATGAGATACTGGACGCTTGTAGAATAGGAGCAAAAATAGGATTTCAAACCTTTGTATTACAAGGAGGAGAAGACCCTACTTTCTCAGATAAAAAGCTCTGTAACCTTATCCAAAGAATCAAAGCGGAATTTCCTCATCATGCTCTAACCCTATCTTTAGGCGAACGTTCTTATACATCTTATCAACTATTAAAAGAAGCCGGCGCTGACCGTTATCTACTCAGACACGAAACAAGTAACACGGAGCACTATGCCATGCTTCATCCGGAAAACATGAGCCTCAACCATCGCTTACGATGTTTAGACCAACTAAAAGAATTAGGATATCAAACAGGTGCCGGCATGATGATAGGTTCACCCGGACAAACCACCCAACACATCATTGAAGATTTACGTTTTTTAGATAAATTTAAACCACACATGATAGGTATTGGTCCTTTTGTGGCTGCACCCAACACACCATTTCAACATTACCCAAACGGATCATCCGAATTAACATTACTCTTGTTATCTTTGCTAAGAATACGCTATCCTAACCTACTCCTCCCGGCCACCACTGCCCTTAACACAAGAAACGCACAATTACGCACACAAGCCATCATGAGTGGGGCCAACGTATTGATGCCCAACATTTCTCCTGCCATAGCAAAGGAGAATTATCAATTGTATGAAAACAAACAAAACGACTGCGAGACAGTGCAACAATTACATCAAATAGAAACATCACTAACCACCATCGGCTACCACATTAACTGGAGCAGAGGGGATTACAACACATAAACTATGTATAAAGCAGATTCACATATTGCAGAAGAATTTATTTCACACGAAGAAATACAAACCACCATACAAGACACTGCAGCCAACAAGGGCAACCTCACTTTGCTCAAAGACATCATGCGCAAAGCTGAGCAATGCAAAGGTCTCAATCATAGAGAAGCTGCATTGCTTTTAGAATGTACAGACCCGGAAATCAACCAACAAATCAACACTTTGGCACGCACAATCAAACAACGATTTTATGGAAATCGTGTCGTACTCTTCGCCCCACTCTACCTGTCTAATTATTGTGTAAATGGTTGTGTGTATTGTCCTTATCATTTAAAAAACAAAACTATCACGCGTCGAAAACTTACTCAAACCGAGATACGCAACGAAGTAATAGCCCTGCAAGACATGGGACACAAACGCCTTGCCATCGAAGCCGGCGAAGACCCACGCAACAACCCAATAGAATACATTCTTGAAAGCATAAACACCATCTACAATATTCACCACAAAAATGGTGCTATCCGCCGTGTAAACGTAAACATAGCTGCTACCACAGTGGAGAACTATCGTCGATTACATGAAGCCGGCATTGGCACCTATATTCTCTTCCAAGAAACATATCACAAAGCCAACTACGAATTACTACACCCCACAGGGCCAAAAAGTAACTATGCCTACCATACAGAAGCCATGGACAGAGCCATGATTGCCGGAATAGATGACGTAGGTATCGGGGTGTTATTTGGATTAGAAACCTATTTATATGATTTCATTGGCCTACTCATGCATGCCGAGCACTTAGAAGCGCGATTTGGCGTCGGTCCACACACCATAAGCGTACCGCGTATATGTATGGCAGACGACATTGACATCAATGACTACAAAAACGCTATTCCCGATGAAATATTTCACAAAATTGTAGCCGTTCT
>CALGCU010000073.1 GCA_937886455.1 uncultured Bacteroidales bacterium
TTTTAATAAGCAAAATTTGATTTGTAAAATGATTAGATAAATCTTGAATACTACGGCGGGATGCTATGGAGAAAATCTTAGGTGCAATTTTAATAGGGGGCTTTGTTCTTTTGTTTTTTGTTCTTGGCTATCTGGTATGGATAAAAGAGAAAATAACACTATTTCACAGTTATCATTATGATAAAGTGGCAGAAGAAAACAAAAAAGCATTCTGTAAACTGTCCGGGATAGGACTTATTGTGATTGGAATAGGAGTATTATTAGCGGGAATTATTTGTAGTGCTACGAGTTCAATGTGGGGAGGAATTGCTATTGCAATAGGTTTTTTATTTGGATTAGTGATGTTGATATATGCAGGGATTAAGTATAATCGTTAACAAAGAAGAAACTTTGAATTTAATGGAGTAATATTTATGAGAAAGTGCATACGATGCGGAAGCGAAATGAAAGAAAACTGTGCCATCAAAATTAAAGGTGCAGGATACGGAATTGTTATGTCATCTGATGAAAACAAACTTTTTGGAGGTAGAATGGGCGAACCTAAAGTTGCAATTTGTCCAGCGTGTGGTGAGGTGTCCATCTATGTGGAAGACCTCGACAAACTGAAGTAAATACCAAATTTTAGGTTTACGCAGTACTCGCCATGCCGACAGACTCGCAAGCAAGCTTGCTCGTTGTCGCGGCGTTCGCCGTATTGTCCACTGTCTAAATATGCTCTTACGTGTGCAAGCACCCGACGAGCAGTATTTAGCCACTGTCCAGCATGGCTCATTGCTACGCGCAAGTTTTCAGTTGACATTTCTTACCACTATGCTATAATGTAACCACGTCAAGAGGGAGTAATCAGTACACTTTTGTGTATAGTACAATCGACATACTGGTGCGGATGCGCACCCGGTTTTACTTGAAATGATGAGACTCAAGATCAGTTGAGGTAGCTGATTTTGGGTCTTTTTTTGGAGGCAGATGTATGAGCTTATTTGAACTGTTTCTGGTGGCAGTGGGCCTGTCCATGGATGCTTTTGCAGTATCTGTTTGTAAAGGATTGTCCTTAGGGAAAATAAAGTGGAAGCATATGTGTATAGCCGGACTGTGGTTCGGTGGGTTTCAGGCATTGATGCCGGCCATTGGCTACTACCTGGGTAGTTTCTTTACAGTATT
>CALGCU010000074.1 GCA_937886455.1 uncultured Bacteroidales bacterium
TCCTGTAGGCTCCGCCGTCCTGTAGCTCACATCGTGAGCGTCCTAATCCATAGGAATTTGTTTCTTCGCTTGCTTAGCACTATCTTTTGATAAAATAAGCATCACCTCGGAATAATCAAATCTCAAGTAAACTTGGATTTGCTTCTTCTCTCGCTTTGCACTATCTTTGTCGTATAAATAAATTTGAAAAGTATGGCATTGATAAAATCAGTAAGAGGTTTTGAACCTCAGATTGGAAAAGATTGTTTCTTAGCTGAAAATGCTACAATTGTAGGAGATGTGATAATGGGAGATGGATGTAGCATTTGGTTTAATGCAGTCCTGAGAGGAGACGTAAACTCAATACGGATAGGAAATCACGTAAACATACAAGATGGAGCAGTGATTCACACACTGTATCAAAAATCACAAACACACATTGGGGATTACGTTTCTGTGGGACACAACGTCACCATTCATGGAGCAAAAATCTGTGACTATGCACTCATCGGCATGGGAGCAACAGTGTTAGATGGAGCAGTAGTGGGAGAAGGTGCCATTGTCGCGGCAGGGGCATTGGTATTAAGCAACACACAAGTTGAACCACATTCTATTTATGCCGGAGTACCGGCTAAAAAAGTAAAAGAAGTATCACCGGAACAAGCCAACGAGATTAACAAAAAAATAGCACACAACTACGCCATGTATGCTGGCTGGTATAAAGAGGATGCAGAATAATATGAGCGAAAAGAAACGTATACTCTTTGTCTGTCTCGGCAATATCTGTCGTTCCCCAATGGCAGAAGGTGTCTTTGCCCACAAAGTGAATGAACGAGGGCTCGCCAACGAGTATATCATCGATTCGGCTGGTGTGGCAGGCTATCACATAGGCGAACTGCCCGATAGCAGAATGAGACAACACGCTTGGCAAAGAGGATACCGATTAGAAAGTAGAGCAAGACAAGTCAAAACTGATGACTTTTTTGAATTTGACTACATCATGGCTATGGACGACAATAATTATGATGCGCTCTGCTCTATGGCACCAACAACGGAAACAGAAAAGAAAGTAAAAAAAATGGCACATTATTGTCGTCAACACAAAGCCGACCATGTGCCCGACCCTTATTATGGAGGAGCTGCAGGATTTCAGTTGGTCATCGACCTATTGGAAGACGCATGCGACAATTTGTTAAATGAAATAGAAAACACAAAAACACACTAATATGAAAAAACAACTGTGGCTGATAGCAGCCTTAATGACATGTTTCACAACATTGGCACAAACCACAACCAAAGTAAAACACTTGACAAAAAGTGAATTCCTAACAAAAGTATATAACTATGAAAAAATTAGCTATTCTAG
>CALGCU010000075.1 GCA_937886455.1 uncultured Bacteroidales bacterium
CTTATCTATTTCAGCAAGTTGGGAGGGAATTCAAGTCTTTAGCGGACAGTAATAATAAAAAACTAATTCTTATCTCATTCCTATCTAATGGTAACGGTGATAGTTAGCGTGTGAGTGTTCATATTTGTCGGTTTCTTCTTACCGCTATGATATGATTATCAATCATATTATTGATAGCGTTTTCTACTCTTCATGCATTACATCCATTTGAACACGTACAGACTCTTCATGAATGGCTTCTAATATTGTTCGCATAAACTCTCTGCTCATGCCTAACTTTTCGCCATTTTCTATACGCTTCTCTAATATCTCATTGTATCTTCCTGTTTGCAGTACAGAGATGTTGTGTTCTTTCTTATAGATTCCGATTTGTGTTGATACCCTCATTCTTTTTGACAGAATGGACAAGAGTTCATTATCAAGAGTATCAATTTCTCGGCGCAAATCCACTAAATCTTCTGTTGTTTGCTTCATATCACGTAAAACCAATTTACGGACAATGAGGTCTAATACCTCCGGAGATACCTGTTGTGCGCTATCGCTCCATGCAGTATCCGGTGTGCAATGGCTTTCTACGAGCAATCCGTCAAAATTCAAATCCATTGCTTGTTGTGCTATCGGAGCAATGAGTTCTCTTTTACCTCCTATGTGGCTTGGGTCACAGAACAATGTAAGGTTAGGATAACGTCTATGTAGTTCGATTGGTATGTGCCATTGCGGTTGATTACGATAGATTTTCTTATCATAAGAGCTGAATCCTCTGTGAACAGCTGCTATACAATGAAGTCCTGCATTATATATTCTTTCAATTGCTCCTATCCAGAGTTCTAAATCCGGATTGACCGGATTTTTTATCATTACGGGGATTTCTGTGCCGTTCAAAGCGTCTGCTATTTCTTGCACAGCGAATGGATTTGCTGTAGTTCTTGCTCCCAACCATAGAACATCGACTCCATATTTGAGCGCTTCATATGCGTGTCTTGCTGTGGCCACCTCTGTGGCTACATACATTCCGGTTTCTTCTTTGACTTTTCTCAGCCAGCGTAGTCCATCAGTCCCTACCCCTTCAAATCCTCCCGGTTTTGTTCTTGGTTTCCATATTCCTGCTCTAAATATTTGTACTCCATTTGCAGCCAAACGTCTTGCTGTTTGTAATGTTTGTTCTTCCGTTTCGGCACTGCATGGACCTGCAATAAGAATTGGCCTTCTTTCTTTTAGACCTGGTAGATTAAATGGTTTTATATCCATGTTTTGTATGTTTATATTTTTCTATTACAATAATTTTTAACTCGTTGCAATGCTTGCTGCAGTTGGTATTCTTTACAGCATAGCGACAGACGTATGTATCGACTGCCATTTGTTCCAAAGATAAATCCCGGTGTGATGAACACGTGTGCTTCTTGTAATAATTCATCCACTAACTTTTGCACATCTTTCACATGGTCAGGCAATTTTCCCCACAAGAACATACCTACCTGCGTGTCGTCATAAGTACATTGCAATACTTTCATGATTTCTTGGGCAAGTTCACGTCTTCTTTTGTAGACTTTTATGTTCATTTCCTCGTGCCATTCCGGGAGATTGTGTAATGCTTTTGCTGCTGCTAATTGCAAGGGTCTAAACATACCGCTATCTATATTGCTTTTCACTTTAATGATCCAATTAAGAAATGTTGGATTTGTAGCAATCATACCTAGTCTCCATCCGGGCATATTATGACTCTTACTCATAGAATTCAACTCTATACATCCATCTTTTGCACCTTCTATTTGCATAATACTCAATGGGTTGTCATTAAGTATCATGCTATATGGATTATCGTTCACGATAATAATATTATTTTGACGTCCAAAATCCACTAATTTAGCATATAGTTGGGTGGTAGCATTCTTCCCCGTGGGCATGTGCGGATAATTTGTCCACATGAGTTTCACATCACTCAGGTCTAATTTTTCCAGTTGTTCAAAATCAGGCATCCACTGACATTCTTCCATCAAATCGTAATGTATTACCTCAGCTCCCAATAAACGGCTTAAGGAGGTGTAGGTGGGATATCCGGGGTTAGGTACCAATACTTTTTCGCCCGGGTTGACCAATGCCAATGTGATGTGCAAAATACCCTCTTTTGAGCCTATCAAAGGCAATATCTCGTTTTCAGGTTGTAATGTTACCCCATATTGTTGTTGGTAAAAGTCAGCAAAACCTTGTCTTAGTTGAGGAATCCCCGTATAGGGTTGATAGCCATGTACATCTTCTTTCTTTGCTTCTTCACATAGTGTTTCAATTGTAGGGGTAGATGGTGGCATGTCAGGGCTTCCTATTCCAAGTGAAATTACGTCTATACCTGCAGCTTTCATTTGTGCCACTTCACGTAATTTTCTTGAAAAATAGTACTCTTCCACTTGATTTACACGTTCTGCGCAAGTGTATTGATTGTTATTCATCTCATTCATAGTCTTGATAGTTTGTTAGATAGTTTGTTCACCTTCAGCATATTCTCCCAACACCTTTATGTCACTAACTAAGGGTCTGATTGCATCTATTGCTTGTTGATATCTTTCGTAGGAAGCAAACTTTAAATCAACATAAAATTGGTATTCCCATTCTCTTCCGATGATAGGTAGAGACTGAATTTTGGTCAGATTTATGTTATAAAATGAGAGAATGGTCAAAACTTTAGACAGACTACCTTCTTCGTGAGGTAATGTGAAGACAATAGAGGATTTGTTACAAGATTCAGGGTTAGGCACTAATGATTTATTATTACGATGTGCCACCATCAAGAAACGAGTAAAGTTATGTTTATTTGTTTCAATACCCTCTGCCAATACTTGCAAGCCGAATTGGCGTGCAGAGTCAGCATAACAGATTCCCGCTACTCCCATTTGTGCAGTTTTGGCTATTTCATATGCGCTTTTAGCCGTATCGTCAGTCTCAATCAATTTGATGTGTGGTTGGGTAGCCAAATAATCAGTGCACTGGAGTAATGCCATGTAGTGAGAGTGTACTTCACGTATATCGCTTAATGTTTGTCCCGGCATTGCCACAAGACTTTGTTTAATTCTTAGTTTGTGTTCTCCCACAATCCATAATCCACTTTCTTCCAGGAGGTGGTGGTTTTGTAGCAAGCTTCCAGCTATAGTGTTTTCTATTGCTATTGCCCCTACTCCATTTTCATGGTTTACTACCCAATCAATGGATTCTTTGAATGTATCACATGGTACAGTTAGAACATCTTCTCCAAAATAAATATGTGCTGCTATGTCATGGAATGATCCATAAAACCCTTGTATTGCTACTTGTTTCATATCTTATCTTTATAAAAAAGTCCTGCTCTATAATGAGCAGGACCAGTTGGTTTATTTTTTTACATCAGCTTGTAAACACGCACTTTCCTGCTTTTACATTCCCTTAAAGAAGCAAAAGAAAAAGAAACTGCTATCAAAAAACAAGTGGTGTAACATATAATCTTTCTTATTTTCTGCAAAGGTAGTTAAATATCTTTAAATCTCAAAGTAAATATAGTGAATACTTACATATTCTCATCACATAACCATCACAACATAAATTTAGGGTTTGAGTTGAAGGGATAATGTTGTTAGATTATATCTTGTGTTATATATCTCTTACCAACCGAACACTCCTTCCGGTGTCTCGATAGATGTCTATAGTTCCTATGATATTTGATTCGAATAAGATACAATGAGCATCATAGGCTTCATCAACTGAGGAAGACCAGTAAGTGCCACGTTCTTGTATAGCCAAGACTTCTTTGTCGCTGCGCACTCCTGCGGCCGGCAGAAAAATAGCACCTGATGTAGCCAACTTAGACCATTGTTCTGTCGTGAAATTTTGTTGAAGTGAATAAAATCCAACTCCTTTATAGACATGTGTTCCTTTTGCGAAAGAGATGTCTGCGGGTGGAGTCCAATCATCCGGTAGGAGTATCATTCCATTGACACCATTTACAGTAGCTATCCCGGACAATTCTTCGGCTCTTGGCCTATGTTTGAGGATAAACATCCATTCTTCATGAGTTAATGTGCGCCATTTATTTGCCGGCTCATTACCTATTACATTAGTCCCCCAATCAACAAATATCTGATAATCATCGGGATTTACACTTAGGTTTGTTGGATTATCACCCGTTCCCCATGCAAATAGGTCTATCCATCCATCATAATCCGGATCAACATTGGTATTTGTTTTACCCACATAGTTTAATTGATTATAGGCAAATCTCCATTCATTGTTTTTGGGATGATATTGTAGATTACCAGGCGAAAAATAGACTTGATTTGATTCTGACACAGAGAAGGCTTTGGGTGGTGTAAGTGTGTCAGATGGGTCTCCTATGTATTCATCTTTTGGAGTAATGGGGTGATTAAAATCACAACTGATTAGAAGTATTGCCACTGCTATTGAGAGGCATTTGAATATATTCTTCATATTATATAGATGAATGTTTTATGTAAAATAGATGTTCCAGCTGATATTTGCATCTATCAGGAGCAAGTTTGTCGTTTAGTTTGTGACAAAGATAGAAAAAGATATAGGAGTGAACAAATTTTTCTTATGATTTGTAAGAATTGAAGTATAGAGCATCCTTATTGATGCCTTTGAGAGTATGGTGAAAATTTAACAAAAAAAGAGGATGCTCCTGTAAAGTAGCATCCTCTTTGGTTTTATAAGGTATTCCTTATTACTTTTTGTTTCTGTTACCGTAACGGCTCATGAACTTATCAACACGTCCAGCGGTGTCTACGAGTTTAGACTTACCGGTGTAGAACGGGTGAGAAGAACTTGAGATTTCGAGTTTTACGAGCGGATAGGTTACTCCATCAATTTCGATGGTATCTTTTGTATTCACTGTAGAACGAGTGATGAATTGATCGCCGTTAGACATGTCTTTGAACACGACAGGGCGATAATTTTCGGGATGAATTCCACTTTTCATAATTTTTCTGTTTTAAATATTATCAACTACTGTGTGTTATTTTTCTTATTTAGCTTCAGCCACTACATCGAATGCCACTTCAACACTCACTTCTCTGTGAAGTTTGATAGTTGCTTTGTAGCTACCTAATTCTTTTACAGCTTCTTTAACCACGATGATTTTGCGGTCAATTTCAAAACCTTGTGCTGCAAGAGCCTCAGCTACTTGGATGTTACCAACAGCTCCGAATAGTTTGCCAGTTTCACTAACTTTAGCTGCAATGGTTAATTTTACATTTTCCAATTTAGCAGCCAATTCCACCATTTCGTTTTTGATTTTTTCCAATTTATGAGCGCGTTGTTTCAATTCTTCAGCCAACATTTTGCGAGCAGAAGGAGTAGCAACTACCGCTTTCTTTTGGGGGATAAGATAGTTACGTCCGTAACCATCACGTACTTTTACGATATCGTCTTTGTAACCCAAGTTGATTACATCTTCTTTCAATATAATTTCCATAATAATCTCCTCCTAATTCTTATTTCATCATGTCAGTTACATAAGGAAGCAATGCCAAGTGACGAGCACGTTTTACAGCTTGAGCGACCTTGCGTTGATATTTCAAAGAGGTACCTGTGAGTCGACGAGGTAAGATTTTACCTTGTTCGTTCAAGAATTTTTTCAAGAATTCAGGATCTTTGTAGTCGATGTACTTAATGCCACTTTTTTTGAAGCGACAATATTTTTTTCTTTTTGTGTCTGTAGCTACCGGAGTAAGGTATCTAATGTCTTGTTGATTTGCTGCCATGTCTTATTCCTCCTTCTTTTCTTCCTTAGCGGCTTGTTTTAAATGTTTTCTTTTTTCTGCATATTCGAACGCATATTTATCGAGACGGAATGTCAAGAAGCGTAAGATTCTTTCGTCACGACGGAATGCAGTTTCGAGTTGTGCAATTACCGTTGGTTCGGCATCAAACTGCAACAAAGCATAAAAACCTGTTGATTTTTTTTGGATAGTGTAAGCTAACTTACGTAATCCCCACAATTCCTCGTTAAGAATGGTAGCTCCATTTTCAACGAGCAATGCTTTGAACTTTTCTACCGCTTCCTTCATCTGTACGTCAGACAAAACGGGAGTTAAAATGAAAGCGGTCTCATAATGATTTAACATACTGAAATTTAGCTTTTTAATTGTTAATACTAATAAGTGATATTTTTTGCGAGCGCAAAGGTAGGCATTTTGCTTGAGATGCGCAAGTTATTTAAAAAAATTATTGATTTATATGTTTATAATGTGTAATTATTTGCAGATATGAAATATTGTGTGTACATTTGCACTTGAATTGCTGATGACGGAGGGGACAGACAGTCCCCTTCGCCAATTTAATATAGAAATATGATAGATAGTTCACTTGTAAAATCACTCGCACTCAACTATCTAAATGACAAGGAGTGTTATTTAGTAGATGTAACAGTAAGCGCAGACAATCGCATTGTGATTGAGGTTGATTCTGACACTTCAGTTTCTATTGACTTTTGCATTGCGATGAGTCGTCACATTGAATCGGAATTAAATCGTGATGTAGAAGATTTTGAATTGGAAGTAGGTTCTTCCGGTTTGACCGAGCCTTTTAAGTTGACACGTCAGTATGTAAAGAACATAGGCAATGAAGTAGAGGTATTGACTTGCGACGGAAGAAAACTAAAAGGTATATTGAAGAATGCCAATGAAGAGGGTTTTATTTTAGAGACAGAACGTGACGTAAAATTAGAAGGAGCTAAACGCAAAACACGTATTAAAGAAGAAGAACAATTTAATTATCAAGACATAAAATACACAAAATATCTAATTAGATTTAAGTAAGATGGCAAAAAAAGAAACGGTCAATCTCATTGACACTTTTTCAGAGTTCAAAGAATTAAAGAACATCGACCGCCGTACTTTCATCAAGGTGATGGAAGAGTCGTTTAAGAATGTTATCGCCAAGATGTTTGGCA
>CALGCU010000076.1 GCA_937886455.1 uncultured Bacteroidales bacterium
ACAACACTAGCCACAATACAACAAAACACAACAACAGAAACCAACGACATACAATACCCCAAACTACTCAGAAAACTACAAATATACCGAATACAAAAAGCCAAAGAACAACAAATATCACCCTATATGGTACTATCCACCAAAGCATTGATTGAAATTACCAACAAACTACCACAAAAAGAAAATGAACTGCTGAAAATTAAAGGAATAGGAAAAATCAAAGTACAAAAATATGGAAAAGACATCATAGCCATCATTGATCAATTTACAGCAGAAAACAATTTAGAAGGATTTGTGGCACAAAAAATGTTCTATACACAAGAAAAGAAAAACGAAAAATGACAACAGCTGAAACATATATCACAATACCAAAACAAGGCGAAGGACTATACAAAGAAAAAGGAAGTAAGTTCATCGCCTATGCCATTCCGGTACAAACAGTTGAAGAAGTCAAAAACATCATAAAAGAATATCAAAAACAATACCATGACGCACGACATGTATGCTATGCATATATGCTCGGAGCAGACAGAGAAGAATACAGAGCAAACGATGATGGAGAACCATCAGGAACAGCAGGAAGACCAATACTGGGACAAATCAACAGTCGCAACCTCACCAATATATTAGTCATAGTCATTCGCTATTTCGGAGGTATACTCTTAGGAACAGGAGGACTCATAGTAGCCTACAAACAAGCTGCATCTGAAGCACTTGACAATGCAGGACAAATAGAAAAAATAGTAGAAATAACACACAATGTATTCTTCAACTACCAACAAATGAATGACATCATGCGAATCATAAAAGAAGAAGAAGCAACAATCATAAACAACCAATTCCATCAAACATGCCAAACAACATTCACAGTACCAAAAGCAAGAGAACAACGACTCATACAACGAATGAAAGACCTTCGCACAGTTAAAATAGAATAAATCATTGGCATTCTACAGAAAATACACTAACTTTGCAACAACACTCTAAAAGAGAAACAAACCATACACACTATGAACAAAACAATACAAATCATTATAACTCTACTGTGTTGCATACTAACAATAAACATACACACACAAGCAAAAACAACACAAACAAAACCATTTACCATAGTCATTGATGCTGGACACGGAGGACGTGACCCTGGAGCAATGGGAAAAATAACAAGAGAAAAAGACATCAATCTGGCCATAGCACTCAAATTAGGCAAAAAAATAGAGCAGGGGATAGAAAACGTAAAAATACACTACACACGCACAACAGACATCTTCCTGCCATTACAAGACCGTGCAAACTTCGTTAACCAAAAAGGAGCAGACCTATTCATATGTATACACACAAATGCAGTAGACAACCCCAACGTAAAAGGAGCAGAAACATTCACACTCGGACTAAGCAAAGCTGACTCTAATCTTGATGTAGCAATGCGAGAAAACGCAGTGATTCTATTAGAAGATGACTACAAAGCCAACTATCAAGGATTTGACCCAAACTCTGTAGAATCATATATTATGTTTGATTTTATGCAAGACCAATACATAGACAAAAGTCTCTCATTTGCTGTATTGGTACAAAACAACCTCACATCCCAATGCAACCGTTATGACAGAGGAGTAAGACAAGCAGCATTCTGGGTATTACACAAATCAGCATGCCCAAGTGTCCTAGTTGAAGTAGGATTCATCACAAATCCTCAAGACGAAAAATACTTAGCATCTGAAACTGGAAGAAATGCCATAGCTGAAGCTATCTACAACGCAGTAGTACGCTACAAAAAAGACATTGATAAGAAAAATGGAGTTTTAAATAATCAAAAAATAAATACAAGTGATGCGAAGGTACAAAAAGACACACCACAAATACCTGTCGCAGAAGGAATATGCTACAAAATACAAATTGCTGCAGTAAAAACAGAATTACCAAATGACGATCAAGCATTCAAAGGACTGACCAATATAACATATTACAAAGAAAATAATTACTACAAATACACCTATGGCAACGAATCAACATTTGAAGCCATAGAACAAAAGCGCAAAGACATCAAGAACAAATTCCCGGATGCTTTTGTTGTAGCATTTAAAGACGGAGAAAAAATTAGCGTAAAAACAGCAAGACAAATAGAAAAAGGGAAATAAATATAACACAAATTATGAAACAAAACAGTAATACAAAAAGAGTAGTAAAAGTAGGAATTGTAGCACTAATCAGCCTATTCCTATTGTATTTTGGCTTAAACTTCTTGAAGGGAATAGACATATTCTCATCTGTCAACAACTATTATGGTACATACGAAGAAATTGGAGGATTAGTACCTTCTGCACCGGTTTACATCAAAGGATACAAAGTAGGACAAGTAGAGGATGTAAAATATGACTTTACAAAAACACCTGCATTCACTGTAACTGTATCCGTTAGCGCAGACATTCAACTTCCACAAGGAACTGAAATGCAACTATTTGATGATGGACTCATGGGAGGAAAAGCCGTACAATTCATCCTCCCACAACAAGCATCATATACCAACACTTACCAAGATAAAGACACACTACCTACAATTGTTGCAGGAGGCCTCATTGACCTACTCGCTGGTGATATGTTACCTAAAATCACATCAGCAGTTAATCACATAGATTCACTATCAATATCACTCAACACTTTAATCAACGGAGAAGAAATACAACAAACACTCAAATCATTGAAAAATACGACCAATGATTTAGCACACTCTTCTGCTCAACTAAAATCATTGATGCAACACAAATTACCTTCACTAGTAGACAATGTAGATGTTGTTGTACGAGATTTAAGCACAGTAACCAACAGCCTGGCAAAAACAGATTTAACCAAAACACTCAATAGTGTGGATTCTGTCATGACCAACCTACAAACACTTAGTGCACAACTCAATGATCCTAATGGCACAATAGGACTTCTCATGAATGATAAGCAATTATATTTCAATCTATCAAATACAGCAGCAAGTGCAGATCAACTACTGATTGATTTAAAAGAAAACCCAAAACGCTATGTACACTTCTCGCTCTTTGGAAAGAAAGATAAAAAAACAAAAGAGTAGGGTAAAACATACATTTGAGGCAACAATCCCTATACGATTTTTATATATAGACATAAAACACACAAGCCATCTTCATTATCCGAAGATGGCTTGTGTGTTTTAACGCTTCTATATTTCACTATTTCTGAAACTGCTTAAGTCGTTTAATAACAGCAAATACAAACCAATCTGGCAAATGCTTAATAATGGGAACAAACAAATGATTAATCCATCCGGGCATCGTCTGTTTCTTGCCCCTCTTTGAAGCCTTCAAGGCCTTTCTCACTAATTTAGCAGGAGGCATACTCACACCTAAACCAACAGCCACCTTTCGCCAATAAGTTGAAAGACCATATAAAGTAGTATCCACTGCACCTGGACACACTGCAGTTACAATAACTCCATGAGGCTTAAGTTCATACCACAAAGAACGTGAGAAATTCAATATATAGGCTTTAGTCGCATTATAGATATTAATACCCGGCATTGTCATCCAAGCCGACATACTCGACATGTTAATAATACGACCATGACCCCTCTTCTTCATATCTTCACCAAAGTATCTACATATGCGAGTTACAGTCTTAACATGTAAATCCAACATTAAATCAATACGTCTCGGATCTGTCTTAACCAATTCATTAAAGAAAAACACACCTGCATTATTCACCAAAATCTCTACTTCCATTTCATGTTCTTGACAATAGTCAAATAAATTATTGACTGCATTATCTTCTGTTAAATCCACATAAAGTGGGGTAACATCAACATGCCATGTCTCATGTAACATTATAGCTGTATCTTTAATTTCTTTTTCTTGGTTAGAAACAATCAATAAATCATATCCTTCATGCGCTAAAGCTTTAGCATATTCCAAGCCTATGCCTGAACTTGCACCTGTTACTAATGCTAACATATTCTTTTATTTTTATCTTTATTATACTCTAATCTATTAAATCTTCTATTATTCTATTAAGTATCTTTATTCCCTTTCTTGTTGCTCTCAATTGGTCATCTTGACGATACAAATAACCTTGCAACAAATAAGGGGAGGCGAGATCTAAGCACCTGTCCACCTGATTTTTGCCAAACAAAATACCTGCTTTTGTTAAATCCATTCCTTCTTTTACCCTCATCCTTAACATCACATACTCTTCCCATTTTTGCTGTTGCGTCAACATCTCCATTTCATATGGCACAACTTTATACGTAATATCATGAATATATTTATCAAGATTATCTACATTCCATTGACGTGAATCCCCATTATATGAATGAGCTCCCGGACCAAATCCCCAATAAACTGTATCATTCCAGTATGAACTATTATGGCGTGAGCGATACCCTTGCCTAGCAAAATTAGACACTTCATAATGTTCAAAACCATGTACTAACAAATGATCACACAAAAAATCATACATTTCATTATACATGTCATCTTCTTGCTCTTGAATTTTACCCGCTTTCAACCATTGATATAACAAGGTACCTTCCTCAAAACTCAACCCATATGACGAAATATGCTGTATATCATACTGAGTAGTTCTCCTCACATCCATCTGCCATGTATCCATATCTTGATAGGGTAGTCCATATATCAAATCAACACTGATATTCTGAAAATCAGCCTTTTTTAGCCTTTCTATCGCTAATGAAACTTGTTTTGAGGTATGGCGTCGATTAATAGCCTTCAACACTCTATCATCCCATGACTGCACACCCATACTCACACGATTAAAGCCAATATCTCTCCACATAAAGGCATTTTCTTCTGTAACATCATCTGGATTCACTTCAATAGTAATCTCAGCATCTGAATCTATCAAAAACACTGAGCTAATTTGCTTCATAATTCTTTCCACCCCGTCTCTACACAACACACTGGGAGTTCCTCCTCCAAAGTATATGGTAGAAACTGAACTATTAGGTATATATTCACGCCTTAATTCTATTTCTTGGGCAATTGACCTTGTCAATTCATCCATTAACTCTGTCTGTGTAGTCGAAAAGAAGTTGCAATAATAACAACGACTCTTACAAAAAGGAATATGAACATAACAGGCAGCCATCACTCAAAAAACCATAAATTGAGGCAATCTAAGATTATCTCTAAAAAAAAATACACATTATTATAATATTTTCTGCAAATATACGAAGAAAGTTTGGCTACTGAAAAAAAAAGTATTACCTTTGCACCGTTTTTAAGAAACACGGGGTGTAGCGCAGTCCGGTTAGCGCACCTGCTTTGGGAGCAGGGG
>CALGCU010000077.1 GCA_937886455.1 uncultured Bacteroidales bacterium
ATGCCTCTTCTTCGCAAGGTTGTTGTCGCAATGGACTCTTTCAAAGGGTCTGTATCATCGGAGACAAGTGGAATGTGTATTGCACAAAGTGTCAAAAGTCTATACCCAGCTTGTCAAGTAGAGATTCTATGTGTTGGAGATGGAGGAGAAGGAAGTGGTGAGATATTAACTAAAGCACTTTCCGGAGAAATTATACCTACACGGGCTCATGATGCACTCATGCGTCCGTGTAGTGCTTTTTATGGTCAGTTGCCGAAAGGTCGCGCCATCGTGGAATTTGCCAACACATGCGGCCTTGCTCAATTGGCAGTCCATGAGCGTAATCCACGATTAACGAGTAGTTATGGCTGTGGAGAAGTGATTAAACAAGCCATAGATGCCGGAAACAAGGAGATAGTGCTTTGTTTGGGAGGGAGTGCCACGAATGATGGTGGTATGGGTTTGTTACAAGCTTTGGGTTTTCGCTTTTTAGACTCTAAGGGCAGAGAACTACCCGGTTGCGGTGATTCACTTCGAGATGTGAGTAGCATTATGGAAGATGATGCTGTGTCTATGTTGGCTGGAGTTCGTTTCTGTATCTTGCATGATGTAATGAATCCATTTTATGGGGCAGACGGCGCAGCATACGTGTATGCACCACAAAAGGGTGCCACAGAGGAAGATGTTGTTTTATTAGATAATGGATTAAGAAATTTCGCGTGCGTTTTACAAGCTTATGGTGGGGTGGATGTACAGCGTATTGCCGGTAGTGGTGCAGCAGGTGGTGTAGCCGGAGGATGTATCAGCCTTCTACATGCAGATGTTGAATCAGGAATAGAGTATGTGCTACAGTCCATTGATTTTCATAAGCATTTATCAGGTTGTGACCTTGTGATAACCGGCGAAGGTCGTATTGACAGTCAATCCTTTATGGGCAAGGTATTACAACAGATAGTATATTATAGTAACAGAGAGGGTGTGCCGGTGATTGCTTTTGCCGGTCAAGTGTCGGATGATGTATGTGCACACGATTATGGTCTGCATGGTGTGTATGAAATTCATCCTTTGGGGTTTCCTCTTGAACTTGCCATGAAAAAAGAACACACCCTGAAACATTTATCAGAGTGTGTTGTTCGTGTCTTAGATTCCGGTGAATTCTTTTAAGGAATTATCATTTTCAAGGCATTGGGGAGTATATCAATGGTATATGGTCCACATGCATCAATAACAATCCCGTCTGCTTCAAATGGTATGTACTTCGTGGAATTAATCTGTATTGTCTTTGCTTCGACATTGTGGACAAATGGTAATGCCGATAGGCCTCCATTGAATAATCTGGGTATTGCATGCAACACATCTTTGAATGTTATTTTTCCCACATACATTCCATGAAATATACCGTCAGTGGGCTTAGCATCCGGATTTTGTTTCATTCCTCCCCCACTATAACATCCGTTTCCAATGTTCATTGTGAGCACCTTATCATTGCAGACTTCTTTGTGGTCAGCTAATAATTTTATTCTTTTAGTTTTGAATGTACATACAGCAGCAATGAGTGACACAAAATAGAGTAGCGCATGACTCCCGAGATAGTATTTCAGTGTGTGTGTGAGTGTGACCACCTTACAATCCAGTCCGATTCCTACTGAGTTGATAAAAAAGCGTGTGTGGTCTATATTATTTCTTTGGTATGTGACTCTTCCTATGTCTATTTGCTGATGTTTTCCCCTTAGGAATGCATCGATGCTTGCCTTGTAGTCTTTCGTGAGTCCCCAATATCTTCCCCAATCATTTCCTGTGCCTCTGGGTATGATGGCAATAGTAACGTTTTGTGTTTGTTGGGTTGCTTGGAATATCCCATTTACAACTTCACTAATGGTTCCATCCCCTCCTAAAATCAGGATGTTTGTTATGTCATGTTTAATATAATCGTATGCTATTTCTGTGGCATGTCCTGCATAAGATGTTACCTTGTAAGTAAATGGTATTTTCTCTGTTCTTAATTTCTTGAACAGATATTTACGTTGCATTCGCAATGCTTTTTTCCCTGAATGAGGATTGATGATGATGCCCCACATGATGTATTATTTTAAGGTTACTTCTGCCTGATTAGTTATTGTCCAATCAGGCAGAAGGTGTCTTTACTATAATCCGAGTACTTTTTTTACTTCTTCCACCTTGTCAGTTTTTTCCCACGTGAATAGTTCCACAGTGGTTTCAAAGGTTTTTCCATTGCCATCTACGAATTGTTTTGTAACTGTTCTTGGTGTTCTTCCCATGTGTCCATAGGATGCAGTTTCTTCGTAAATAGGCTGACGTAGTTTAAGTCTTTGTTCGATAGCTTTTGGTCGCATATCGAATACTTGTAGCATTTTTTCAGCTAATTCTGCATCTGTGATATTTACTCTGGAAGTTCCATAGGTGTTGACATAAAGGTTCATTGGGTGAGCTACTCCGATGGCGTATGCTACCTGCACTAACACTTCATCAGCAACTCCTGCGGCTACCATATTTTTCGCAATGTGTCGTGCTGCGTATGCAGCTGAGCGGTCCACCTTGGATGGGTCTTTACCGGAGAAAGCCCCACCTCCGTGTGCTCCCTTACCACCATAAGTATCCACAATAATTTTTCTTCCAGTGAGTCCTGTGTCTCCGTGTGGTCCTCCGATAACGAATTTTCCAGTAGGATTGACATAGAGTGTATATTCGTCCGTGAAAAGTCGGCTGTAATTGGTGTCTTTGGCTAACACACGTGGTATGAGGATGTTTTTGACATCATTGTAGATAATCTCTAACATTTGTTTGTCAGCCTCTTCTTGTATTAGTCCATTTTCCGGCAGAATGAATTCGTCATGTTGTGTAGAAACTACTATTGCTTTTACTTTTAGTGGTTTTCCTTCTTCGTCATATTCTATGGTGACTTGTGATTTAGAATCCGGACGTAGATATGTCATGTATTTTCCTTCTCTACGTATTGTTGCCAATTCTTCAACTAATGCATGTGACAGGTCGAGTGAGACCGGCATAAGGTTTTTTGTTTCGTTGCATGCATATCCGAACATCATTCCTTGGTCACCAGCACCTTGGTCCATAGGTTCTACTCTTTCAACCCCTCTGTTAATATCTTTTGATTGTTCGTGAATAGCAGAGAACACTCCACATGAGTTTCCGTCGAACATGTATTCGCCTTTGGTATATCCAATGCGATTGATTACTCTTCTTGCAACAGATTGTACGTCAACGTATGCATCCGTTTTTACCTCCCCCGCCAGGACTACTTGTCCTGTTGTGACGAGTGTTTCGCATGCCACTTTAGACTGTGCATCTTGCGCAAGAAAGTTGTCTAATAATGCATCGGAGATTTGATCAGCGACTTTGTCGGGATGTCCTTCAGATACGGACTCTGATGTAAATAAATAACCCATCTTGTTTTAAAATTATTAAGAAAGTTAAACAATTAAACAAAAAGGGAAGTATTGGGACTTTTTCTATAACAGGAAATGTGTTTAGCATTTTAGCATTTTTTTCCGTGGTTGCAAGCAGTCCAAATCTTTCCACAATTGAGTTGCAAAGTTAGTGATTTTTTTTGAGATTCCAAATGAAGGTTTTTATTATGGCAAAGTGTCTTATTTCCTAAAAAGGTTGACTACCTTCCTGAAAAAATCGCCCCAAAAGCGATTTTTATTTGCTCAATCCAAAATAATTCACTACCTATGCACTCGAAATGATTCACGCTGGAGATTGTGGGCGGGTATGTCTGCCTTTCACCCTAACACGAATCTTTCAAAGACATAATTAAAAGGCGTTTATTGGCGCTTGTTTTGGTCAATAGAGATCTAGCAAATTTTAAGACCCCAAGAC
>CALGCU010000078.1 GCA_937886455.1 uncultured Bacteroidales bacterium
ATAGGTACAAACTTAATGCTATCCACAATCTCCGACAGATTCATCTTGACGGGATTATCAATGGCTTCTGCCAAGTGAATGACATTCTTTTCTTCTTTCACTTCCTTGGTACCGGTAGAGCATGAACTGAATGCCAGCATCATTGTCATATAAAATAGAGCCTTTTTCATTGTTTTCATTTCTTTAGATAAGCCAAAACCAAAATCGGATTATTCTCCTCATCATAATCATTAAAGTTATTTGTGTTAGTTATTTTTTTGTTTCTTTGTTTTTAGAAGTTCGCTGACTATTTAAGACTTTGCCCTTCTGTTTATATGCCTTATAGACTTCACTACTTAGTTTGTAAGTTCTTAGACACCTTTTACATGCAGATTTATATAAACAGCTTGTTGGCTGAATTAATTAAGTACGAACTGAAATTCGTCTTATAATACAGATGACTTTTAGTTGAATAACCAATAGACACATAAAAGACGTGGAACCTTTAGCTGTCCGTTCCACGTTCTAAGACTCAGGAAATTGCCTAATTCTGTTGAACAGACAACGCCAGAACCCACACCGATATGATTAACTTATGTATGCTATAACTTGATAGAATCCTGATTGTGGAGTACATGAGGATGTACTTGTAAAAAGGAATCAATGTGCTATGTTGTGTTAAAAATACAATCATTACTGTAAAGCATACGATGTGCGTTAAATCACACCCGGGGTATCTATCGTTACTATGTTCAAAACTGAATTGTTGAGAAATTTTCCAGATTTCAGAACGTCTCAAACAGAGCGTATAGTAAACGCCTTTATGTATGTCATGTCTCCCACTTTTCCCACCCATCCGTCTTGGGGAGGTCCTTTTTACTGAACGACTCGTAAGACTCGGCGTGAGCTTGCTTTGTTTAATTAAGGAAGAATTCCTTAGTTGTAACAAAACATGTTGTGAGTGACCTTGCAAATTTATAAAAAAATGTATACAAATAAACTTTAATTGTGAAAAAATGTTTGAACTATAAGGTTAAGCTTTGGCTCTTGTTAGTTTCTTGGGTGAGTGATGTGCTTTCTTGTATTTCCCGGTTTGTTTCATAAAGCAATAATAATGAGTAGGGTTATTAAGTCTCAAAGATTTTGAATTGTTTGAGACTTAATTTAAATTGTTTGAGACTTAATTTTTCCTATTTGAGGTGTTCTTTTTGGCGTGTTTAATGGTGGTTAGAATCGTACTGATTGGGGATGGCTTTTGGTTGTACTTATCGTGTTTGGAAGGAGGGTGGTGGGGTGCGTTATTGAGACTTTGGAATTCATAATTAATGTGGTTGTTTATATGAATAAGATTGTGTTAGTTGACGTGTGAATTCTTATAGTAAAATGTCATTTTTGTGTCGTATGTTAGCTCATGAAAGCTTGTGAAAACAAAAAAACTTCGTGGTTTAAGTAGTTAGCAAACAGAAAAGCAGTATATTTGCAGAAAATATAGACTTGAGGTATTATGAATGCTGAACTTACGAACCAGGAATTTGAGGGCGTGATGAAATGTTGCCGTAGTTTGTATCTGCAAAAGATGCATGACTATGGTTGTGCTTGGCGTATTATGCGACCGAGTTCTATTACTGACCAAATTTACATTAAGGCGAACCGCATTCATACGCTTCATGATCGTGAAGCAATGGTTGATGAGGGAATTGTGGGCGAGTTTGTTGCCATTGTGAATTATAGCATCATGGGGTTGATTCAGTTGGCCTTGGGTGCGGCTGATAATGCTGATTTAGATGCTCAGAGTGCTACTGAACTTTATGATCGCTATGCAGGTGAATCGTTGGCGTTAATGAAGCGTAAGAACCATGATTATGGTGAAGCGTGGAGGGGTATGCGTGTGTCAAGCATGGCGGACATGATTTTGATGAAGGTGTATCGCACCAAACAAATTGAGGATTTGGAAGGTGCTACGCTTGTGAGTGAGGGAATCGCGGCGAATTATATGGATATGATGAACTATGCTGTGTTTGCTCTCATTAAATTAGAGTTCGGACGTGAACCCCAAAAGGCATGATGAACTTTAGGACGAGGGCACGTTTGTGGTTGGTAAACGTTTGCCGGTTTCTCTTATCGGGAGTGTTGCTCGTTTCTGGTTTTGTGAAATTGGCAGACCCCATGGGGATGGTTTACAAATTACAGGCGTATGCCACTTATTGGGCGCTTGATGTTGATGATTTGTGGTTGAGAATGACCGCGGTAATCATAGGCATTATTGAATTACAAATCGGCGTCTATTTGCTACTTGGAATCCGCCGGCGCACTTCGGCTTGGGTGACATTATTGCTAATGCTGTCCTTTCTGCTTTTGTCAATATATTTATATATAGATGGGGGGATAGCAGATTGTGGATGTTTTGGCGCTGCGTTAGATTTGTCGCCAGGTGCGACTCTGGTGAAGAATGTTCTGTTGACCTTGATTTCTGTTTACGTAGTGATGTATCCTCAGCGAATGAGGAGATTGGTGACAGAGCGTAATCAAGGAGTTGCAACGGTTTACGTGTTTGCCTATGGTTGCGTACTTTCGTTGTATAGTCTTCATTATTTGCCCTTTGTGACATTTACTGACTATCGCGTTGGTGAGAATTGGAAGGAACAGTATCACATAGGTGAACCTCCTGCAAGGGAAGGGATTCTTAACTTAGCAATGTTTAATGCCGATGGAGATGATGTTGCGTCAGAGGTGTTGAGTGACACTTCTAGCGT
>CALGCU010000079.1 GCA_937886455.1 uncultured Bacteroidales bacterium
AAGTCAGATGCACCATTAGAAGCCTTGATTAAGATTTGTTCCGGTGTTTGATAGAGCCATTGGCGTTCAGACATTTTGTTTTCCCATTGTGCATTCTCTTTGTTACGTGGATAACTGGTCATATATACAGCAGTTCCTGCGATAGGAAGCGATGCTTTTCCCCCTCCGAGTCGGTCACGGATTTCACCACCTGTACCAGTAGCAGCACCATTAAAAGGTTCTACAGTGGTTGGGAAGTTGTGTGTTTCCGCTTTAAGCGAAATCACTGACTTGATTTGTTTTGTTGTGAAAAAGTCAGGTTTGTCGGCAGAGGCAGGTGCAAATTGTTCAATGGTAGGCCCATCATTAAATGCTACGTTGTCTTTGTAGGCCGAGATAAGTGCATTTGGGTTTGTTTCAGAGGTTAGTTTGATGAGTTTGAAAAGGCTGAGTTCTTTTTCTTCTCCATCAATGACAAACACTCCATTGAATATTTTGTGGCGGCAGTGTTCAGAGTTTACTTGTGAGAATCCAAACACTTCGCTATCAGTGAGTCTTCTTCCGTAACGTTTGCTGATGTCTTCCAAGTAGGCGATTTCGTTTTCGCTGAGTGCGAGTCCTTCCTGTTCGTTATAGGCTGCTATATCCTCTATATACACGATAGGCTCGGGCTGTTTGCTGATGAGGAATGTGTCTTGTGTGAGTCCCTCATAGAAGCGTTGTAACATGGGGTCAATTTGTGCCTCTTTGTTAGGAACGGGTATAAATTCTTCAATGCGACTTATTCCTTTCACTCCCATGTTTTGGGTGATTTCCACAGCATTGGTGCTCCATGGTGTAATCATTTCCCTTCTTGGTCCGATGTGTATTCCCTCTATGTTGTTTTCTTGTATGAGGGTTGCGTTGCTAAAGAGCCAGCAAAGTTTGTTAATATCTTCCGTTGTGAAACTATTGATGTGTTCAACAGCTATAATTGTTTTGTTGGATGTTCTGAAAAAAGATAACATGTTGTTTCGTTTATGTGGGTGTAAAATGTTATTCTAATTATTTTAGTCTAATTTTAGTACAGCGAGGAATGCTTTTTGCGGTACTTCTACGCTACCAATTTGCTTCATTCGTTTCTTTCCGGCTTTTTGTTTTTCCAGGAGTTTACGTTTACGGCTGATGTCACCTCCATAACATTTAGCGGTCACGTCTTTACGAACAGCTTTTACGGTTTCTCTCGCAATAATCTTTGCTCCGATAGCCGCTTGTATGGCGATGTCAAATTGTTGTCTTGGTATGAGGTCTTTGAGTTTTTCACACATTCGTCTTCCCAGTGTTACGGCGTTGTCAAAGTGTATGAGTGACGAAAGAGCATCCACAGACTCACCATTGAGCAGTATGTCAAGTTTGATGAGTTTAGATGGACGGAAGTCGCTCATGTGGTAGTCAAATGATGCGTATCCTTTAGATATGCTTTTGAGTTTATCATAGAAGTCAAACACGATTTCGCCCAATGGCATATCAAATAGTATTTCCATGCGATTACCGGAGATGTATTCTTGTTTTACGAGTTCCCCTCTTTTTCCGAGACAGAGCGTCATGATTTGTCCGATGTATTCGCTGGGGGTGATGACAGATGCTCTTATATAGGGTTCTTCAATTCGGTCGATGAGCGTGATTTCCGGTAGTCCTGATGGGTTGTGTACTTCCATGCAGTCTCCTTTTTTTGTGTACACTTTGTAGGATACGTTTGGTACCGTTGTGATGACGTTCATGTTGAACTCTCTGTCGAGACGTTCTTGAATGATTTCCATGTGTAACATTCCAAGGAATCCACATCTGAATCCGAATCCAAGTGCTACGGATGATTCCGGTTCAAATGTGAGTGAGGCGTCGTTGAGTTGTAGCTTTTCAAGTGAGGCGCGTAGGTCTTCAAATTCATCTGTTTCTATGGGGTAAACTCCTGCAAAGACCATTGGCTTTACCTCTTCAAACCCTTCAATTGCTTTGGCGCATGGTCGTTTTACATGAGTAATGGTGTCTCCAACCTTTACCTCTTTGGAATTTTTAATACCAGATATTATATATCCCACGTTACCTGCGGAGAGTTGTTTTGTGGGTTGCATATCCAGTTTAAGGATACCTATTTCGTCTGCGTCATATTCTTTACCAGTTGCAACGAATTTTACGAGGTCATTGCTTTGTATTGTTCCGTTTACGATTTTGAAGTAGGCAATGATACCTCTGAATGGGTTAAACACAGAGTCAAATATCAAGCATTGTAGAGGAGCTTCCGGGTCACCAATCGGTG
>CALGCU010000080.1 GCA_937886455.1 uncultured Bacteroidales bacterium
ATTGGGACTACGCTACGGAACGGAAGAAGCTACGGCTTTCTCTGAAAAAGTACACTCAACTATTGCGGTGGAAGCTTACAGATCTTCTGTTGAAATGGCAAAAGAACGTGGAGCCTTCTTGGTATATGACGCTGAAAGAGAAAAAAATAATCCTTTCATCAATCGTATCAAGGCTGCTGACCCTGCTCTATATGAGGATATGTGCAAACACGGACGTCGTAACATAGCATGTCTCACTATTGCTCCTACTGGTACTACAAGCATTATGACGCAAACCACATCGGGTATCGAACCGGTCTTTATGCCTGTATATAAACGTCGTCGTAAGGTCAATCCTAACGAACCGGGAGTGAGAGTGGATTATGTTGACCCTACTGGTGATAGCTTTGAAGAATATGTCGTATTCCACCACAAATTTGCAGTCTGGATGAAAGCTAATGGGTATGACACTGACAAAAACTACACACAAGAGGAAATCGACGCTATGGTAGCTGCTTCGCCTTACTATAAAGCAACTGCAAATGATGTGGACTGGCTGAAAAAAGTACAAATGCAAGGCAGAATACAAAAATGGGTTGACCACTCTATATCTGTTACCATCAACTTGCCGGCTGATGTGTCTGAAGAACTGGTAGGACAACTATACGAAGAAGCATGGCGCTGTGGATGTAAAGGCGTAACTGTCTATCGTGATGGATCACGCTCTGGAGTCCTCCTCTCTACTGACGACAAGAAACAAAAAGAAGAGGATAAAAAGGAAGAAAAGAAACGTTGTGTTTGTTACACAGAAGATATAGTCAGAAAACGTCCGGACGAATTGAAATGTGATGTAGTCCGCTTCCAAAATAATAAAGATAAATGGATTGCATTTGTTGGACTCATGGATGGACGTCCGTATGAAATCTTCACGGGGCTTGCTGATGATGAAGAGGGTATCTTGCTACCGAAATCTGTCACTGAAGGTAAAATCATCAAGACGATTGATGAAGATGGAAACAAACGCTACGACTTCCAATACAAGAACAATAGAGGATACAAAACCACAGTGGAAGGACTCTCTCACAAGTTTGATAAGGAATTCTGGAACTATGCTAAACTCATATCTGGAGTGCTACGCTACGGAATGCCTATTGACCAAGTAATCAAAATGGTGGCAAGCTTGCAATTGGATAGCGAAACAATCAACTCATGGAAAGTGGGAGTGGAACGTGCTTTGAAGAAATATATCGTTGACGGTACAAAGGTAGAAGGACAAAGCTGTCCTAACTGCGGACAAGATGCGCTGGTTTACCAAGAAGGATGTCTCACATGTAAGTCTTGTGGCTATTCTCGTTGCGGATAGTAAACTATTGCTGTCTGGTAAAACAAAATAAATAATATGAGTGTAAGGATCTTGGGAGTGAAATTAACCTCAAGGTCCTTATGCTTTCACTGATAAAAACTGCTGGAATAGTATGGATGATAAGATATGGTTGTTTGTAGCTACTGCACTTTTTATATTGGCAGCTATTGGAGCAGTAGCTTATTGGGCTGATAGACGTGAACGTAAAAAAGAAGCGGCTCAGGGAAAAATCACTCCGCAAAAGGAAGTTGATGACGAATGTTGTGGAGCGCATGCTGTGTGTGAACGGGATAGCCTGCTCAACAAAAGCCTTCAAGTGGAATACTATGATGACGAAGAATTAGATACACTCGCAGGAGTTAACCCGGATGATTTCACTGCCCAACAACTGGAACTCTTGGAACATGTGTTCTACACCTTAAAAGAAAAAGATGTGGCAGGATGGCTGCGTAGCCTGCAAGCACGCAACATTCAGTTACCTTCTACACTGCGTGATGAAGCTTTGCTCATCGTCAGCGAACGACGCAAAGCATAAATCAATCCCACTATCACTACACCGCTTACAACGCCTAACCAAAGGGTATCGCCTGTACCAAGGTTGTCTGCGTAGGCACTGTCCATCCCTAAGCGTTGACACACAAAATAGGTCACTACCGCAATGGCATTATTGGTGGCATGACCAATGATGGGAAGCCAAAGTGAACCCGACCACACCACCATGTACCCTAACACTGCCCCCAATACAAGACGAGGAATAAATCCATAAAACTGTAGGTGAATGGCACTGAATAGAATAGCACAACTCCAAATAGCTATGTGCTGGTGGCGTGACTCACCAAACAAAGGCTGAAAAGTACCCCTGAATAGTATCTCCTCAGATAATGCGGGAAGTATGGCCATCACTAATAAGTTAATCAATAAATCACCACACGTCACACCTGATAAAAACTGCATCGTGAGCGAATGTGCATTCTCTTCGCTCTCACGCATCCATTCTTCTATCGCATGAAACGATTCGGGTAACACAAATTGCTGGTTGAAATGACTTAATAGGTTCACAAATGGTACTCCACAAACAAACAACGCAATAGTGAGAAGAGTGGGGGATAAAGAGGGAAACCGGTCTAAGCGAAGCCAATGTAATGGACGATCACTCCATAAGGCAGCTCCCAAAATACAAGGAACAGCAATTATCAAAATGCTTTGCAACGATTGAAGAAAACGTAACGCCCCGAGTGAACCTCCATTCCCACATAGGCTGTACAGCAACAAGGCTATCACACTCCCCCCTAACATGATAAGTAGTAAACATAGGGCTTTCACTAAGGGATTGCTATCTTTTAGTAAGGCTTTTTTCATTTTGCATCATCATTGTGTGACATGCTGAACTCACATCCGCAGTATGTCTGGTTATAAAATCCATGTTGTTTAATAAGCTCACCGGCCGCAGGACCTCCATTGTGGAGGATACCCCCGG
>CALGCU010000081.1 GCA_937886455.1 uncultured Bacteroidales bacterium
GTTCTGCTTTCGGTTTGCACTATCTTTAAATAAGATAGGATGCGGTTCGGCATAACAAAAATTAAACAAGTTTATTTTTGTTTCTGCTCTCACCTTTCACTATCTTTGCACTTTATTTATTATAGACTAAGAATATGGCTTTACAATGCGGAATCGTAGGACTACCCAATGTAGGTAAGTCCACATTATTTAATTGCCTTTCAAATGCAAAGGCGCAATCTGCAAACTTCCCTTTCTGTACGATTGAACCTAATGTGGGAGTAATCACCGTACCGGATGAGCGATTGAATAAATTGGCTGAACTATGCCACCCGGAACGTGTTATTCCTACCACTGTGGAAATAGTAGATATTGCAGGGCTCGTAAAAGGTGCAAGCAAAGGTGATGGACTTGGAAATAAGTTTTTGGCAAATATCAGAGAAACGGATGCTATACTGCATGTGTTGCGTTGTTTTGACGACCCCAATGTGGTGCATGTGGATGGTAGTGTGAATCCGATAAGAGATAAAGAAATAATCGATGCTGAATTGCAACTCAAAGACCTTGAAACTGTGGAAAACAGACTCCAAAAAGTGCAAAAACAAGCGCAAAGTGGGGGTGATAAGCAGGCTAAATTGGCGTGTGAGGTGTATATGCGCTATAAAGAAGCATTGGAACAAGGTAAGTCAGCCCGAACTGTACAACTTGAAACGAAAGATGAACAGGCTGTGGCACGTGAACTGTTCTTGCTCACGGCAAAGCCTGTGATGTATGTGTGTAACGTGGATGAGGCTTCGGCTGTAAGTGGTAATGAATATGTTGAAATGGTAAAGCGGGCTGTGGCGGATGAAGGTGCTGAAGTCTTGGTGGTGGCTGCTAAAATCGAGTCGGAAATTGCAGAACTTGAAACCTATGAAGAACGACAAATGTTCTTGGAAGAAATAGGCTTGCAAGAGTCGGGAGTAGCACGCTTGATAAAGGCGGCTTATAAATTATTAAATTTAAAAACTTTCCTCACGGCAGGGAGTGATGAGGTGAGAGCATGGACTTTTATGGATGGATATAAAGCTCCACAGTGTGCGGGTGTGATTCACTCAGACTTTGAACGCGGCTTTATTCGTGCAGAGGTCATTAAGTATCATGACTTTGTGACATTAGGGTCAGAGAGTGCTTGCCGTGATGCAGGCAAACTGAGTGTGGAAGGTAAAGACTATCTTGTACAAGATGGTGATATTATGCATTTTAGATTTAACGTATAGGAAAACATAGAAAAATGACATTAGAAGCATATCCTATTTACTTGTCCTATCTTCTCATTGTTGCCGGCTTTGTGTTCCTGATTATGGGAGCCGATTGGTTGGTGAATGGTGCATCAGGGCTTGCCAAACGATTTAATGTGCCCGACCTTGTGATTGGACTCACCGTGGTAGCTTTCGGAACTTCTGCCCCGGAATTAGTGGTGAATCTTGTGGCAGCTATCAAGGATTCTTCAGAAATAGCACTTACCAATATTTTGGGAAGTAATATCATCAATACCTTAGTGATACTGGGTGTGTCTGCTTTGATTTATCCTGTAGCTTCACAAGCTTCTTCGCGCAAACGGGACATACCTTTGAGCATATTTGCTGGATTTGCAGTCTTGCTCTTGGTCTTGCTCACACCGGGTGATGGGGGTGTGAATCGATGGGGGGGCGTGTTGCTCTTAGTCTGTTTCTGCTATTTTATGTTTCTCACAATGCGACATGCAAGAAAGAATCCGGCAGAGTCAGCGGAAGAATATACCCCCATGCCGGCATGGAAAGCAATAGCCCTCATTGTGGTGGGGTTAGTGGGATTGATTTTTGGAGGACAAGCTATTGTGGCTTCAGCTCAGAATATTGCACGTACATGGGGTGTGAGTGAACATGTCATCGGTCTTACAGTGGTGGCATTAGGCACTTCTTTACCGGAACTTGCAACATCTGCCATGGCAGCATTCAAGAAAAATTCAGACTTGGCTATTGGTAATGTGATAGGTAGCAATATATTTAATGTGTTCTTTGTGTTAGGGATTAGCGCATGCATACGCCCCCTTGCTTCCTATGAAGGACTCATTGTGGATGCGTTTATGGCAGGATGCAGTTGCTTACTTTTATTAGGGTTTCTCTACACTAACAAAGAAAGAAAGTTGCAGAGATGGCAAGGGTTTGTGTTCTTGTGTATCTATGCTGTTTATCTCTACACACGTCTCTAAAACATGCCGGTCAGTTATCTGCAAATAGAGAATCTAACCAAGTCCTTTGGCGACAAAACACTCTTTCAGAACATCTCTTTGGGATTGGCTGAGGGACAAAAAGTGGCTTTGGTGGCTAAAAACGGGATGGGAAAAACCACCCTACTCAACATCATAGCCGGCAGGGAGGATTATGACAGTGGTAATATCGCTTTCCGAAATGGACTGCGTGTGGCATATCTGGAACAACAACCGGAATTTAATCCTCAACTGCAAGTGATTGATGCTTGTCTGCAATGTAACAATGCAGCGTTGCGTACTATTGCACGTTATGAACATGCCCTTCAAAATGGCGATTCGGAAGAAATGGCAGCAGCTATGGCCGAAATGGACGTGCACAAAGCCTGGGACTATGAAACACGCATTAAGCAGATATTAGGAAAACTACGCATTGACAACTTCTCACAAAAGATGGGTGAACTATCCGGAGGACAGCGGAAGCGAGTGGCACTCGCCAATGTGTTGATTTCAGAACCGGACTTGCTCTTCTTGGATGAACCCACCAACCACCTTGACCTGGAAATGGTGGAATGGTTGGAAGAATTCTTGAGAAGATCCACCATGACCCTGTTTATGGTCACACACGACCGTTATTTCCTCGACAGAGTGTGTAGCGATATATTGGAACTAGACCAACAGACGCTTTTTCACTATAAAGGGAACTATAGCTACTATCTGGAAAAACGTGCGGAACGTATTGAACAGTTTAATGCCGAAACCCAGCGGGCTCAAAATCTCTATCGACGAGAACTCGACTGGATGAGACGTCAACCACAAGCGCGTGGACACAAGGCTCGAGCAAGAATAGATGATTTCTACACACTGGAAGACCGTGCGAAGCAAAGACTGGTGGATGACAGTGTGCAACTGGAAGTGAAAGCATCCTACATAGGAAGTAAAATATTTGAAGCGCAATATGTGAGCAAGTCTTTTGGCGACTTGAAGATATTGGATAACTTCTACTATAACTTTGCCCGCTATGAAAAATTAGGTATTGTAGGAAAAAACGGTACGGGTAAATCCACGTTTTTGAAACTTTTGTTGGGTGAAGTGAAACCGGATAGTGGTAAGTTTGACATCGGAGATACGGTGCGTTTTGGATACTATCGACAGGAAGGACTCCACTTTGATGAACGCATGAAGGTGATAGATGTTGTGAGGGATATTGCCGAAGAAATTGACCTCGGAGGCGGGAAACGCCTTTCTGCATCACAATTTTTGCAACACTTTATGTTCTCTCCTGAGGCACAACACAACTATGTGTATAAACTCAGTGGGGGAGAAAAACAAAGGTTGCACTTGTGTACAGTCCTTATTAAAAACCCTAATTTTCTTATATTGGATGAGCCTACCAATGACCTCGACATTGTGACACTCAATATCCTTGAAGAATACCTCAGGGCATTCAAGGGATGTCTAATCGTAGTGAGCCATGACCGCTACTTCATGGACAAGGTGATTGACCACCTGCTGGTGTTTCAAGGAGAAGGAAAGATACAAGACTTTCCGGGTGACT
>CALGCU010000082.1 GCA_937886455.1 uncultured Bacteroidales bacterium
GGATGGTCTGAGTGTGGGGTAAAGAAAAAAGAGTGCATTGGTGTGGCCGTATGCACTCTTATGTTTTTTATGTGTGTTTTGAGGGGGTTATTCGTTGAGTATAATGTCTTCTTCTGTTCCGAAGATGTTGAGTTGTCGATGGAATATTTCTTCTAGGGATAGTTGGAATGTTTCTGTGTTTGCTACTCCGTCTATTGAGGAGAGTCTGTCTAAAATGAGATGAAGCAGGTGTTTGTTGTCTTTTGCATAGACTTTGACAAACATGGAGTATTTACCTGTGGTGTAGTGACATTCTACGACTTCTTGTATGGCTTTTAGTTCTTCTACCACATTGTTTAGTTTTTTTGTGTCGGTGAGTTTTATACCGATGTAGGCGCATGTTTGGTAGCCTACTTTGTATGTGTCAACTGTAAATTCCGATCCTTTAATTACTCCCAAAGTGAGGAGTTTTTGTATGCGTTGGTGAATGGCCGCTCCTGACACGCCGCACTCACGTGCTATTTCAAGATAAGGTATTCGCGCATTGTTAGAAACGAGGTGGAGAATTTTTTTGTCTAACTGGCTTAATTGTTGTCCCATAGTATTAGTGTATAAAATATTTGCGTCAAAGTTAATACATTTTCTTTGGATTATCAAAAATCTTTATTTATTCGCGTTGGAAGTGTATGAAATTTTGGTGGTGTTTGTGTTTTTAGTGCAAATTTCCTATCTTCGTAAACTGTAAATATCTTTCATTTATTAAAACGATTTATTATGTATAGTGATCCTAAAAATTGTCTTTATTGCACGAATAATCAGACATTGGTTGATTTGATGTTGCCTATCGGCCATTTGCGTGTTTCTCGCGTTTTTTTGTTTAAGGAGCAGACTTATCATGGTCGTTGTTTGGTGGCGTATGATGGTCATGTGAATGATTTGAATGAGTTGGACGATGCTCAACGAAATGATTTTATGGCTGATGTTGCTGATGTGACACGTGCTATGCAACAGGAGTTTAATCCTGAAAAGATTAATTATGGAGCTTATAGTGACAAGTTGTCACACTTGCATTTTCATTTGGCTCCAAAGTATGTGGATGGTCCGGATTATGGTGGTACATTCCGCATGAACCCGGGTGAAGTGTATCTCACAGAGGAGGAATATGATGATATGATTAAACGTATGCAGGTACGTTTGGGACTTTAAAAAGATAAGAGGATATGAATGCTAAGTTGCAACGTCAGGAGTTGATTAAGACATTGCTGCGCACTGAGTTTATTTCTGACCAGGACGGTTTACGTAAGGCTTTGCAGAAGCGTGGTGTGAAGGCAACGCAAGCTACATTGTCGCGCGACTTTGCCGAATTGGGTGTGAAGCGTGTCATTACTCCATCGGGTAAAGGACGTTATGTAATTCCGGTGGAAACTATCTGTCAAGAAGAGCCGACATCTACTCATGAGTCAAAGGGTGTTTCTTTGGTAACCGGCATTGAGTTTGCGGGACGATTCCTTGTGGTTAAGACACGTCCTGCGTGTGCTTTGCAACTTGCACAGGCAATAGATGTTGCCGATATTCCTCTCATTGCCGGAACTATTGCCGGGTATGACACCATCTTGGTTATTCCTCGTGAGAATTGCCAGCGGGAAGATTTGATGTTTATGTTGCAACCGCTTTTGAAATAATGTATTTCCGGTGTGGGGTGAACATTCACTGCCAGGCTTGTAAAAAAGAAACAACGGCCGTCCTTTGATGTGGAGAGCCGTTGTTTTTTTACCTAAGTGTGTAAACTTAGTGTGTCGGTTTATTTCAGCACGTTCACGCTGCGTTTGACAAATGCGGCTAATGCTTCACCTTTCAGCAGATTGCTTGCCAGGAGTGCAATGTCAATCAGTTGCTTAACTGTGTTGTTTTCTGCTGCATAATTGACATAGATGTCTTTAATGTCTTTTTTGAGACGTGCCACTTCTTTGGTGATTGCTTCTGCTTGGTCTTTTTCTTCGGTGGTGAGGTCTTCTGTCTTTTTGTCTTTTTGTGCATTCTTGATTTGCTCTTCTTCTTGTTGTTTTTCTTTGAGCAGTTGAGCAATTGGATTTACTTTTTCAGCACACTCGCCTTCTCCTTTTTGGAGGATGTCTTTGATGAGAGGGTGAGCTGTGTTTACCACCAATTTATAAGAGTCGGGCATTTCACCATAGAAACTCATCATTCCACCTCCCATTGCTGACATGTCTTTCATGCGGCGCATAAATTCTTCTTGTGTGAGGAATACCGGCAGTGCATCTTCGCTGATGTGTTCAAATCCGACAATAAAGTTGGTTTTCTCCATCTTAGGAAGTTGTGAGGAGAACATGTTTTCTAAGGCAGATTGTTGCTCTTGCGTTAGTTCTACCTTTTGTTCTTCCTCTTTCTTGATGAGGTTTTCTACGATGTCACTATCCACTCTTACAAATCGTGTCTTTTCATTCTTTTGTTCCATCTGACTGATAATGTGTACATCCAATTGGCTATCCATCAGGAGCACATCATAGCCTTTTTCCTTCGCACGTTCGATGTATGCATATTGCGCATCTGTGTCGTTGGCATACAGATAAATGAGTTGGTCTTCTTTGTCTTTTTGATTGGCTTCGATGAGTTGTTTGTATTCTTCGTATGTGAAGTACTTTTTATCTACATTACGCAACAGAGCACATCCTGCCACACGTTCATAGAACTTTTCATCGCTCAGCATACCATATTGAATAAAGAGCTTGATGTCTTCCCATTTTTCTTCAAATTGCGGTCTGTCGTTTTTGAAGATTTCGGCAAGTCTGTCAGCTACTTTCTTGGTGATATGTCCGGAGATTTTTTTCACGTTTCCATCACTTTGCAGGTAAGATCTTGAAACGTTGAGCGGGATGTCCGGCGAGTCGATGACGCCATGCAACAGGGTTAAATATTCCGGAACGATGTTTTCTACCGAGTCGGTTACGAACACTTGGTTGCAGTAGAGTTGTATTTTATTTTTGTGTAAATCCATGTTTGGTTTAATCTTTGGGAAATAAAGGATTCCGGTGAGATTAAATGGATAGTCCACATTCAGATGGATGTGAAATAACGGTTCATCCATTGTCATTGGATACAATTCATGGTAGAAATTCTTGTAATCATCTTCTGTGAGGTCAGCCGGTTTTTTGGTCCATGCCGGTTGTGGATTGTTGATTACATTATCTTCTTCAGTTTCCACTTGTTTTCCATCTTTCCATTCTTTTTTCTTTCCGAAGACAATCTCAATAGGTAAGAATTTGCAGTATTTTGTGAGCAGTCCTTCTATCTTTGCTTCTTCTAAGAATTCTTTACACTCGTCGTCAATGTGAAGCACAATGTCAGTTCCGCGTTCAGATTTGATGGTGTCTTCCATAGTGTATTCAGGACTTCCGTCGCATGACCAATGAACAGCAGCAGCCTCTTCCTTATAAGATTGGGTGAAGATTTCCACTTTTTTAGCCACCATGAAAGCCGAATAGAATCCAAGTCCAAAATGTCCTATAATGGCTTGTGCATTATCCTTGTATTTATTGACAAATTCTTCAGCTCCGGAAAAAGCAATTTGGTTGATGTACTTGTCCACCTCTTCGGCAGTCATACCAATACCATGATCGGAAATGGTGAGTGTACCTTTAGCTGGTTGAATAGAAACCCTGACTTTGCTATCTCCAATTTCACCTTTAAATTCATTAACAGCAGCTAATGTTTTTAGTTTCTGGGTTGCATCTACAGCATTTGACACCAACTCTCTTAAGAAAATTTCATGGTCGCTGTATAAAAATTTTTTGATGACGGGGAAGATATTGTCACTTGTTACCCCGATATTTCCTTTTGCCATAATTAAGTATTTATAATTTTATTATTTATTACTGATTGTCATCTTTTTATCTTGCGTGTATATTTAGTCAAAAAAAATGCCACATTATGCTCTCTGCCATTTTGGCAGTTGATGACTCCCTTATATGAGAAGCCTGATAATTGTGTGTTTATGCTTAATTTTTGCTTGTTATTTGATTTTATGATAAAAAAAATAACTTTTTACGAACAAAATGTTTTTCTAATTGTTTTTTCTTATGTTCCGTAAAACCGAATTATCAAAAATATTAGAATTTGTTATTGAAATGTTAAAATCGTAAAGAATACCTTCATGATTGAAAGTTTGGAACGATTTATGCAGTAAATTTTTATACAACAAACCTAGCAACCTAAAACTTAAAAGTATGGCAACAAAAAAAATGGAGGACGAATTACTCCGATTACAAAAGAACATGTACAATTTTGCCTACTCACTTACATTGAATAGTGAAGATGCGGATGACTTGTTGCAAGATACGTCATTACGCGTGTTGGACAACCAAGAAAAGTTTGCAGAAAACACCAATTTTAAAGGGTGGGTACTTACTGTGATGAAAAATATCTTCATTAACAACTATCGCAAGATTGTGCGCAATCAAACGATAATTGATCAAACAGAAGATTTATATCACTTGAACCTCTCGCAAGATTCAGGTATCATGTCACCTGATGGTCTGTATGCCATGAATGAATTGATGGATGGTATAGACAAATTGCCGGAAGAATTCAGAACCCCTTTCCGTATGCATGTGGAGGGATATAAGTATGAAGAGATTGCAAAAGAGATGAATCTACCCATTGGCACCGTGAAAAGCCGTATATTTTGGGCGCGTAAGAAATTACAGAAAGATTTTATTGACTATAAGTCATAATAAAATAGGATATATTGAAGCCCGTGAGGGTGTTACCTGAGGGATATTTTCCCCTTTTATAAAAACGTTTTTCTCATAAATGAATAATTATTGGATGAATGTGTCCGTCTCCGCTGTGAAGCGTGGACGGATTTTTTTTGCTCTTGTTGAGCAAAGTTGCTTGGTGTTAAAAAAAGTAATCTCAACCGCATAAACTCTACGATTGAGATCACCATTTATTATCTAACAATAATAAATCTAAGTTTGCGGTTTATTCCACTTGAAATGCTTCCGGCAGTGTTTTATTACCTGTCTTAGCACCCAACTCCTTGATTTTCTCTGCTGTGCGAATCACATTACCCTTTCCATCCTTCAATTTCTTGAGGGCTTCATCATAGGCCTTGTCTGCACGGTCAATATTGGTTTTTATTTTTTCCATATCTTCAGCAAAACCAACAAGCTTGTCATAAAGAGTACCACTCAAACGAGCTATTTCCTGCGCATTCTTGGTCTGATTTTCTTGCTTCCAGATAGAGGCAATGGTGCGAAGAGTGGCTAACAAAGTGGTGGGACTCACAATAACAATGTGCTTTTCCCAAGCAAAAGAGAATAACTCCGAATCGTTCTGCACAGCAGCGGCAAACGCAGCCTCAATAGGCATAAAAAGCAACACAAAATCCGGAGTGTTGATATTTCGAGCATTCTGATAATTCTTTTCGCTCAGTCCCTTTACATGGTTGCGTATAGACAATATGTGCTCCTTAATCGACTTTTCCCTGACAAAGTCATCATCTGTACTCACATAGCGCTCATAAGCTACAAGCGACACCTTTGAATCAACTATGATGTGTTTATTATCAGGCAGATAAATGATTACATCCGGACGAATAACCTCACCCTCACTGCCTTCCACAACATCTTCACGCTTATATTCCTGACCTAAGGTAAGACCGGAACGCTCTAACACTCGCTCCAAAACCACTTCTCCCCAGTTGCCTTGTTTCTTAGCATCTCCCTTGAGCGCATTGGTAAGATTAGTCGCATCCTGGCTCATTTGTCGATTCATTTCAGTGAGTTTTTTCAACTCCTCACCAAGCGAAAGCTTCTCTCTCAACTCCTTTTCATAAGTGTTTTGCACTGTTTGTTCAAACGCAGTGATTTTCTCTTTGAGAGGATTAAGCAGTTCGCCAAGACTTCTTTGATTAGTGGCATTGAATTCCTCCGTTCGTTGTTTCATCACCCTGTTGGCAATGTTTTCAAACTCTACAGTCAGTCTTTTTTGTAATTCTTCTGTTTGTTGTATCTGTTTTTCGAGTTTTTCTTGAAGGAAATTCTTCTCGGCTTTCAATGCAGATATCTGCGCCAACAGTTCTTGTAGTTGTTGGGTTAATTGTTGATTTTTACTACTCTCTTCTGCTGCTCTTTGTTGCCAGCTTTCTGCTACCTGCTCTGACAACAACATTCGGGTCTCAGCCTCATTTTTTTGGGATAAAACTACTCTCGTTTGCTCTCTTTCTGAATGATGGGCTTTCAGCAACCACACGAGCATAACCAATAAAAACAGCACTATAAAAGCTAAAATGACAAACAACACATTCATGATTCTTTTGATTTGTTTTTGTGATGATAATACCTACAATACCCCTTAATTCCACAATCCTCACACTTAGGTTTACGAGCCTGACAGACATATCTGCCATGCAATATCAACCAATGATGTGCTTTGGGGATAATATCTGAAGGTATATGCTTAGTCAAAACAGTTTCGGTGTGTAGAGGTGTCTTGCTATGAGTGGTCAACCCTATACGCTCTGCAACACGAAACACATGAGTGTCAACAGCCATGGTGGCTTTACCGAAGGCTACGGCCTGAATGACATTGGCTGTCTTTCTTCCTACGCCGGGAAGCTTTATCAGTTCTTCAAGCGTACTTGGAACTTCGCTTCGATAGTCTTTTACCAACATTTGTGCCATGCCTACCAAATGTTTGGATTTGTTGTTGGGATAGCTTACACTACGGATGTATTCGAAGATTGTTTCAGGGTTACAGATATTAATTTACCATCAGCAAAAGAAGT
>CALGCU010000083.1 GCA_937886455.1 uncultured Bacteroidales bacterium
GCAGTACTCCCAATAATCTTACTAATCTGTCTTTATATATTTAGTGTGCAATAAACAACAAAAGCCAACCTACCTCACACTGAGATAAGTTGGCTTTTACATAAAGAATAACTATCTTTGCGTAAATGTTAGATAAAGCTCATGAATACGGTTCTATCACACATCAAGTGCTTCGCATTGAATACATATCATGGCATTAGACAATGGCTGCTTCAATATATGCTGTTTTTAATGGCCTGTAAGATTGCACTATTGTTTGGCAATAGCGTAAACTTTGGACGTTTCGGTATGGAGGGGCTAATAATGGTACTATGCATGTTCCTCTATACGATGCTTTATTATTGGTTCAAGACATTTACACCACGTTTGCGTCCATTACTGCAAATCATCATACCATACATTCCCTATGCACTGATGATTTATTTGGAGATAGTGATGGAGAATGATTGGAACTTTAAGAGAGTGACGTTTGACTACTATATGCAGTTGGGGATGTTTATGCCACTCTATAGCATTGCGATTATAGGTTCCGAGTACAGATTGAAAGCATGGCTGCCCACCAAGATTAAACGGATAGCAAGCATCGTGTGGAATACATTAACTATATTTCTGATAATAATATTCCTTGCTGTCTTTATTGTCGAAGCATATCAAATCAAGTAAAGATAAAAAAGTAAAGCCAACCTACTACATGGTAAGTTGGCTTTCTTTTATCTGCCGATAGCATATTATGCGGAATATGCAGTAACTCTCGGTGATATATATCGGAAGATATTGCCTATTAGATATTACTTAAATTACTTCTATCGAGATGACAAAAATACCTTCGTTTGGTTTGCAGAATCGTAGATAATTACTACCTTTGCATCGGTCTGAATATGTTTTTTTAGATGAATAAATGTGGCGTTTGTGACTTATTCACGACCATACGAGAGTTTATTATAATAATTACTAAAGAAGTGTTCTTAAAAATTTTGAAGGTTTAGACTGTAATTCTGGAGATTAGCAATAATTTCGAGAACATTACAGGGACAAAGCCAAGGCGCAACCCATCTTATGACTGACACTATGGGACGTATGCACTCTGACGCTCAGTTTGCTGGTTCTTCTTCTGTTCCGGCTCACGTTGAAATGATGGGATTCCTTGGTATCGGTAACAACCCTATGGTAGGTTGCACTGTAGCATGCGCTGTTGACGTGGCTCAAGCTTTGAACAAGTAATAAAATCAATTTCAATAAAAACCCCTGTAATTTAACCATACAGGGGTTTTTTATTTTATATAGGTTGATTCTCACAATAAATGATTATTGCTTAAATCACAACATTCACACACTCAGAAAGAATGTCAGTTTTGGCTTCAAAATTAACTTGCCAAACAGCATGCATCCCCGTGACCACTGGATAGGATTAAGATACTAGGGTGACTATCTTGCCGATACACTCATGTGGAATGGCTATCTGGTGACGGCTATAAATATGTTGCTCAACTTTGTGACTGAGTATCTCTACCAAAGATACATTGTCTTTGGAGCATCTATCGACCAAAATACAAAATCTTAGTGTCCTTACATTCCTTCACAATCCAACTTGTAGGCATATTGCTTCTAATAGTTGCAGATGTGACTACTATTTTATACCTTTGCAACGACGGAAAAATTCCGTCCTATGTATGTTTCATCTAAATCCGTATTCTTGGACCCTGATTCTTTTAATCCCATATTAATGGGAATCATATCGTCGGACCCATTGTCCGTTTCTGCGTATGTATCGCTCGCTTTGGGCATCCTATTGCTCGCTTGCTCGGCTTTTGTATCTGCATCTGAAGTAGCTTACTTCTCTCTCGAACCACAAGATCTTGATGATATAAGAGAGAAAGAAACTAAAGCTTCTCAAAATGTTGTGAAACTTTTAGAAACCCCTCAAAAGTTGTTGGCCACAATACTAATCGCCAATAACTTTGTGAATGTGGCTATCATTATTTTAATCACCTATTTTTCTACCAACCTATTCGACTTCTCACAGAACCCAATAATGGGCTTTTTGGTGCAGTCGGTCATCATCACCTTCTTGTTGTTGCTGTTTGGGGAAATTGTCCCTAAGATATTCGCAACGCAAAATGCAAAAAAAATGGCATTGCGAGCTGGAAGCACTCTGTTAGGGCTGGAACGCATCCTCTCTCCCTTTGTCTATGTGCTCGTGAAATCATCTGCAATCATGCCGATGGAACGCGTAAAACAAAAAAATAATCTGTCAATGGATGAACTCTCACAAGCATTGGAACTCACCACAGATACAGAGGAAGAAGAAAAAGATATGCTGGAAGGTATCATCAAGTTTGGCAATATACAAGTGGTGGACATCATGCGCCCTCGTGTGGACGTGGTGGACGTGGATATCAAATCTTCTTATAAAGACCTAATGCGTATCATTATTGAGTCCGGATACTCACGTATCCCGGTTTATGCTGGTAGTCACGATAACATCAAAGGTGTAATTTATAGCAAAGATTTGTTGCCCCACCTTGACAAACCTGCCAACTTCAGATGGCAAAGTCTGGTGCGACAAGCATATTTCGTGCCTGAGTCAAAGAAAATTGATGACTTGTTGCATGAATTTCAAGAAAATAAAGTCCATTTGGCTGTAGTGGTGGATGAATATGGAGGAACTTCCGGAATTGTCACTATGGAAGACATACTGGAAGAAATAGTAGGCGATATTAGTGATGAATATGATGATGAAGAAAAACTCTACGTTAAACTGGATGACCATCATTACATCTTTGAAGCCAAAATGTTATTAAATGACTTCTATAAAGTGATTGATGTAGAGGAAAGCGAATTTGATGAAGTGACTGAAGAAGTGGAAACATTGGCTGGATTGGTATTAGAACTCAAAGGCGAAATACCCGCAAAAGCAGATGTCGTGGAATACGGACCCTACACATTTGAGGTGCTTGAAGTAGATGATAGAAGGATTCTCAAACTCAAACTCACAATCAACGAAAAAACAACGACTGATGAAGAATAAGTGTCTTGATAGAGCAGCCATTGTCCTCTTAATCTTGTTCATGGGTGTAACTTTGCTGACAGGGTGTGGAAAAAAATACATCCCTAAGCCTTATGGATATATGAGAATTGAGGTGCCGGACACATGCTATCATCTGCTAAATGTCGATTCATTGCCTTACAATTTTGATAAATCATGCCATGCCACAGCGGTACAGGCCATTGCAGATGCAGGTGAGAAAAACTGGATTAACTTGACCTATCCCACCCTCAATGCAACCATACATTGTAGCTATAAACCCCTCAAGAATAATCTCCGAGAACTCAGTGAAGAAGCAAGACAGTTCGTGTATAATCACGCCATTAAGGCAGAGGCAATACCCGAAAAAGCCTACGAAAATCCCGAACAAGAAGTTTATGGAATCTACTATGAATTAAAAGGAAACACAGCTTCCTCTTTACAGTTTGTACTCACTGACAGCACCAATCACTTCTTTCGTGCTGCACTCTATTTCAATAGTCGCCCAAATCAAGACTCTATAGCCCCGGTTTTTGATTATATTCAAGGCGACGTCTTGCGAATGATTGAAACATTTAGCTGGAAATAAATCACACCATTATCATCCACCGTAATTCCGTTCTCTTCTCGCCAAACAAACTAACTACCCTATAAAACACCTTTAAGCCCGCATCTTTTTGCCTATATCCCGTAAATTCTTGTACTATACTCCTCATATTCACTACTATATCATTGCAAACAGATACAAAACAGATAGGAACTAGATAGGAACTAGGTAGGAACTAGATAGGATCAAGATAAATATGGTAGTTTATGTGACTGCTCCACACAATTGATTCCTATCCCTCAAACACCTCTTGAATAACTCGTGGAAAGTGGGCATACTCCAATGCATGCACCTTTGCAGCAATCTCTTCCGGACTATCAGTGGGCAACAAAGCACATTTGGCCTGAAATATAATATCCCCTGCATCATATAATTCATTCACATAATGAATGGTAATCCCACTCTCAGTCTCTCCGGCATTCTTCACTGCTTCATGCACATGATGACCATACATACCCTTTCCGCCATAGCGAGGCAAAAGAGCTGGATGAATGTTGATAATCTTATTAGGGTAGGCCTCCAATAATGGAGAAGAAATTTTTAATAGAAAACCCGCCAAGACAATTCCGTCAATGTGATTTTCCTGTAAAAAAGTTACTAATTTTTCTCCCTCATCAAACACGGATTTGGGAAAATAATGTCCTGGTACACCTAATTTTTTTGCACGTTCCAATACATAGGCGTCAGATTTGTTGGTTAAAATGAATGGAAAATGTAGTCCTGACTTCCCTTCTAACTGTTCAATGATATTCTCGGCGTTAGAGCCTGAACCTGAGGCGAAAATGGCAATGTTTCGTTGCATAGTTAATCCTTGTTTTTATGCACAAATATAATACTCATGTGCAGTTTTGATTCAAAAATATGGAGCAAAATATGGCTATATGAAAAAAAATGCTTTACTTTGCAACGCAAAAATAATAACAATTTTTTATTTACTCTAAAGGAAAAAGATTATGTCAGAAATTGCATCAAAAGTAAAAGCTATCATCGTAGAAAAATTAGGTGTAGAAGAAAACGAAGTAACTTTGGAAGCCAGCTTCACTAATGATTTAGGTGCTGACTCTTTAGACACCGTTGAATTGATTATGGAATTTGAAAAAGAATTCGGTTTGTCAATTCCTGATGAAGAAGCTGAAAAAATTACAACTGTAGGCGATGCAGTTGCTTACATTGAAGCTAACGCACAATAATTTTTTTTGACCTTTTATGGAATTAAAAAGAGTTGTGGTAACAGGGCTTGGTGCCCTTACTCCCATAGGCAACACCGTTCCGGAATACTGGAACGGTTTGCTTGAGGGTGTAAGCGGGGGAGCTACTATTGCCGGTTTTGATGCTTCTAAATTTAAGAGCCAAATAGCGTGTGAAGTCAAAAACTTTGATGTTAATGCCATTTTGGACAGAAAAGAAGCAAGAAAGTATGATAAATTCTGTCAGTATGCTCTTGCAGTGGCTAAAGAAGCTGTAGAGGATGCTGCATTTGAATTGGATAAAGTTAATCTGGATAGAATCGGAGTAATCTGGGGTACAGGCATTGGAGGTATTAAAACGTTTGAAACCGAGATGGCTGACTTCGCAAAAGGTGATGGAGTGCCTCATTTTAATCCATTCTTTATTCCTAAGATGATTGTTGACCTCGCACCCGGACACATCTCTATGAAATACGGGTTCAGAGGAGTAAACTATAGTACAGTGTCGGCTTGTGCTTCTTCAACACACGCTATCGCTGATGCTTTTAACTACATTCGTTTGGGAAAAGCTGACGTGATTGTCACGGGTGGCTCTGAGGCTGCCGTAACTCCTGGTGGAGTAGGCGGATTCACAGCTATGCATGCCCTTTCTACACGCAATGACTCTCCGGAAACAGCTTCAAGACCTTTCAGCAAAAGTCGTGATGGTTTTGTCATTGGAGAAGGTGCGGCTTGCTTGGTGTTAGAAGAATATGAACACGCAAAAGCAAGAGGTGCTAAGATTTACGCAGAAATGGTGGGCGCAGGAATGACTGCAGACGCTCATCACATGACAGCTCCTCATCCTGAAGGAGTAGGTGCTCTGAATGTGATGAAATTGGCAGTGGAAGATGGCGGACTCAGTGTGGAAGACATCGACTATATCAACGTACATGGCACATCTACACCATTGGGTGATATCGCAGAATGTAAAGCCATTAAGCAATTATTTGGAGAACATGCATATAAACTGAATATCAGTTCCACTAAGTCCATGACCGGACACCTCTTAGGAGCTACCGGTGCGGCTGAAGCTGTGGCTTGTGTACTGGCTGTTAAAAATGACATCGTTCCTCCTACCATCAACTTCACTGAAGGTGATGAAGATCCGGAGATTGATTATAAACTCAACTTCACATTCGGAAAACCTCAAAAACGTGTAGTCCGCGCAGCACTCTCCAATACTTTTGGATTCGGAGGTCACAACGCAAGCGTGGTGTTTAAGAAAATAACTGAATAATTTAGAGTGGGAATCATAACACATATCGTAAGACTCGTCTCGATGCGTCGGGACGAGTCTTACTTGTTTTGGAAAAACTTGTTACATGTGCCTCCTCGCTCTTTAGATACCTATGAAAAAGCACTCATCCACGTCTCTAAATGTCACACTGTGGGTGAGAATAATGAACGATTAGAGTTCCTCGGCGATGCCGTTATTGATATGGTGGTGGCTGACCTGCTCTATGAAGCCTATCCGAACGATTCAGAAGGCGAACTAACAAAAAAAAGAACCGAACTAGTTAAGCGGCGTAATCTTAATGCTGTCGCTGAGCGTATCGGACTCACCTCTCGATTGGTGTGTGGAGGTGCTATACAAGGGGATGATTTAGGCGGAAATGCCTTAGAAGCTGTGGTGGGAGCTCTCTATAAAGATAGAGGCTATTTGGCATGCAAGAAGTTCATTAAGCAAACTATCTTTAGTTGTCAACCATGCAAAGAAAAACTCACTGAAAGCAAACAAAAACTGGCTGTATGGTGCCAGAAAAATAATAAGGAATTTGAATATAAACTGCTGAAAGATGAACGTTTGGCTGACAATAAACACCTTTTTTTAGTGGCTGTGGAAGTGGATGGAGTTGAAATTAGTCAAGCGGTTGGAAATAACAAAAAAGAAGCACAGAGGAAAGCTGCCGAATTGG
>CALGCU010000084.1 GCA_937886455.1 uncultured Bacteroidales bacterium
ATATCGAGACCTAACACTTCTTCTGCATATCTAATTACTGTTTCTTTACCTACAGGAACTTTTGCCGCATGATGTATGATGATGTCAGCAGCCATCAATGCTGGATATGTGAGCAATCCCGCATTAACGTTGTCCGGTTGTTTACGTACTTTTTCTTTGAAAGAAGTGACACGTTCCAATTCCCCCAAGTAGGCATTCATATTCAAGTACAGATATAGTTCAGCCACTTCTCTTACATCACTTTGTATGTATATAGTAGCCTTTTCCGGGTCTATTCCACAAGCGAGGTATTCAGCCAGAATTGTTTTAACACTATTTCTAATGTTATCCGGGTGTGGATGTGTGGTGAGTGAGTGCCAATCAGCTATAAAGAAATAGCAATTATAGTCATTTTGCATTTGCACGAAGCTCTTCACCGCTCCAAAGTAATTTCCCAAATGTAGGTTGCCCGTAGGGCGAATACCACTTACAACAGTTTCCATTATGTTCAATTTTATTCAATAGGCAATTGACGTTTGATTCTTTGATCAAGTGAGATGAGTGTTTCTGTAGATGCGACTCCTTTAATGTTTTGTATTTTTCCATTGAGAAGCAACATAAGGTGCTCATCATTTCGTGCGTACAGTTTAACCAAGATAGAGTATGCCCCGAGTGTGTATTGAGATTCAATAATTTCAGGTATTTCCTCCAGTGCAGAAACCACTTCTTCGTAGAGTGAACCTTTTTCCAGTATAATTCCGACGTACGCACACATTTGATATCCCAGCATTTTTTCATTCACAATGTAACTTGAGCCGGTAATCACTTTTAATTCTATCAATCTTTGCACTCTTTGGTGTATAGCCGCTCTTGAAACTCCACATACTTCAGCCACATCCTTGAATGGAGTGCGAGCATTCTTTGTTATAATGCGTAGGATTTTACGATCCAGTTCATCAATATTTTTTTCCATAATATATCAATTTAGAGTTATTGCTACAAAGGTATGGATTTTATTTATATATACAAACAAAAAGGAAGTGTTTTGCGAGTATTTTGCTTACTTCTTATTATATTATGTGACATTTTGTTTGCTTTTCTATTTAACTTATCCCTATTTATTTGGTATCTTATACCTATCTGGTGGTAACGGTATGGTAACGGAGATTATAGGACGCTCATTGCATTCGCTTTAGGACGGGCGGAGCCCTTTAGGACGTGTCGGAGACGACACTACAGATTTCAAACTTGGTGAGGGAGAGGGCATGAATAAGCCAGATTAGAATCAGCTATGTGTCAGGCATCGTTGAACTATCCATGAGCCCAGCGCATAGAGTTTGCGCTTAGCTATGTATCTAAAGCGTCCGAACTCTTTTAGTTCTCCTCCCATAGAGAGTTTAAAGTCGCGGACACCATATTTCGCACTTGGAGAACCAGCACCCATAAAGTCAAACAAATGACAGCCTTCGTTGTGCGCCCATTCCATGCCAGCCCAAGTGGTGTACATGTTTCCCCATTCGTACCATGCGTAGCATACACCGCCCCATTTGACACATAACAATCCCCCCGTGAGCGTGTTGTTTTGTTCAGTTATTAAGAGATGTACATATGGAGAGTTGAGTGCTGTTTCTATTACTTGTTTAGGAAGCAGTGGACGTTTGACCTTTTGTTGATAGAGACGTTCCAGATGCGTATAAAAAGAAGTGATGTCTTGTTGTGTTGTAACGTATTTCCATGTATATCCGTTACGTTGGTCGGCTCTAATTTGGCGTTGTCGGCGTTTATTCATGCGTTGTAGCATCTGCTGTTTGTCGGTACAATCAACATGAACATCGTAGTGAGGCATATAAGCAAACCCGGCATCTTGCATGGGAAGCTTCCAATCTTCATACGACATAAAATTGCGTATTTCAATATAGATAACCCGTTTGTGTAAGGTAGCAACAAGGTGTTTCATCAAGAGGGTAACATCCTCTTCATTTGCATCATTTCCCGGCAATATCCCTCCCAAAATAATGGCTCTTCGTGTGAAATATCTCATTAGGCTATTTCCATCCGCTTGCACATATCCACACACCAAAGCCCTAAGTTGTCCCTCTCGGCGTACCGCCCAAAGGAAGGGTTGCAGGTAATTTTGTTGTAGTAGAAAATCGTAATAATCAGGCGACTGAAAGTAGTGTGCCTGTGTAGAGTGTTGTAGAAGAAGATTCCATTCCTCCCTTTGTACCTGTGATGTTAGTTCCCTTTGTGGCACGTCTATTTTGATCTTGCTTTCTTAAACAGAATATTGTAAAAGATACGCCACAAGTATTGCATATCAGTCTTAAAGACCCCATTTTGTTGACATGCTTTCAGATACTTCATTTCAGATTCCTGCACATCATCCAGTGTTTTCGGCATATCCGCATAAAATGGGGGGAGCAGTCCGGGCAAGAATTTTATACGCAGTTCTTGCAGTTCTTTAGAATATAAATTGAAGTATTGTTGGCTCAGCGGTCGTACACCCACTAACTTCATTTCACCTTTCAGCAGGTTGATAAACATGGGTAATTCGTCCAGCCAATACTTTCTCATGAAATGTCCCATTGTGCTGATGCGTATATCATTAGCGAACTTTCCACCCTCTTGCAGGTTATTTTTCTCATAGATGTAACCTTGTAGGAACTCCGCATAGGGATGCATCGTACGCATTTTATACACTTGAATCATTTTTCCATTTTTTCCTCTACGGGGAAGTTTAATAAATGGTCCATATCTACGCAAGAGTTGAGGTTCGGGTTGTTTGAAT
>CALGCU010000085.1 GCA_937886455.1 uncultured Bacteroidales bacterium
CTATTGAACAATTGGCTGTGCCTTTCTATCAACATCTTGATAGCAAACGCAATGAATATACTTCTCTGATTAAGTCTGCATCGGTAGTCATGGGACCTACCGGCATTGGTAAGAGCGAAATGTTGCGTGTTTTTGGAGAAGCATGTGGCTGTCCTCTTATACGTATCAATACAGCGGATGTTGTGCCTGCGTCTTGGAAAGGAACACACATCTCGGATGTCTTCTATGAAGCTATCTCTGATGGATCTACGATTGAGGAACTGGAATATGCTGTGGTCGTATTTCATGAGTTTGATAAAATCGTACATCGTAATCAACTGCTACTGGGCAATGGGGGAGTGGATATTGACGTGGATATGATGCGCGACATCATGCGCTTGTTTGAAACGAACCATTCCTTGCACATTGAACCAACTATTGCTCACTTTGGATCTGAAAGCTATGACCTGCCTATTGACAATCTGCTGATTGTCTTTGATGGTGCTTTTTATGGCATGGATAAGATTGTGAAAAAACGCTTGAGCGTGGATACTCACTTGGGTAATTCTTCGGCAATGAAGAAATGTGCCGACAAAATCAATTGGATGAGCCTCGTGGCTAATGAAGACCTTATTGCTTGGGGCTATTCTCCTGAATTGGTGGGACGTATCGGTAATGTGGTGGCTATGAATCCATTGTCGGTAGATGTTATCTATGAAATTATCACAACCGCAGAAAACAGCGTGGTCAAAATGCACGTGGATTATTGCGCACAAAAGAATGTGGAACTTCACTTTGAAGATGAAGCGTTGCACTATATTGCTGAAGAAGCCTTTAAATCGGAATTGGGTGTGCGCAACGTGAAAACATTAATGGCGAAAGGATTGAAGAATTTCTATTATGACTTTCCACAAGCCACATCTTCTGAAAAGGTAGCAATGACAGTCACTAAAGACTATCTTATGCGCAATATCAAAGGACAATCTGCACTGGCTATGTTCTTTCAAGAGTAAATAAACTATCGGTAATTGTATTTGAAAGGGGAGGGTTAAACCTCCCCATAACTTGAAAAAGATAATCATTATGGAAAAGAAAATTAGAGTGCTGCAAACTTATGTGCAAGAGGTTAATTTCAATGCGAATGATATACCAATGGAAATGCCTGCTGAGTCACCTGAAAGGTTCGATGTGAAAATTGAAGCGGCTTTTAATGTGAATTACACCAAGCTTAATGACGGACCCCTCTATAAGGTTACATATGTTGCCATGGTAAAGGCTTTGAAGAATAGCACGGGTGAGTCTTGTTTTATTGCTAAGGTTGTTTATGCATCATTGGTCAATATCTTGGATGATACTTTGGATGATGATGAGCTTGAACGTATATTGAAAGGGGGTGTGGCGGAGAGGATGTATAGTCATCTGCGTGTTTTTGTGTGGGATTTATTGGCAAAATCGCAATATCCGCCCTATATGTTGCCGGAGCGTCATCTTCAAGAGAAAGCAATACTCCAGAAACTGGAGGGGGAAGAATCTAAAGGACTAATTGATAGTGTTTCTGAACAGGATGATGAGGATGATAAGGAGGATGATGGAGTGGATTGGGAGTGTGTAGAGAATGAGTTGAGTGCTTTCGTGGAAAATGGTGCTCCTCTAAACTATGCATGGATGCATAAGTTGATGAAGTTTTTGGAAGAGAAATTTCCATTGGTGAGAAAACTGGAATTTCTTCCGAAGCATGATGACTCTGTGTATAAGGGAACGGCTATGTATAAGTATTATTATCGCTTCTTTAAACCGATTAACTATTGTCATCCTAACATTGAAGGACTGGACGAGGAGTTTTGGAGTATGCTCTTCCAACTTGTCTTTGCGGAATGTGACAAAGCTGTCTTGGTTTCAAAGGGTGGTGGATTGGTGGATTTGCAATGTACGTATGGGTCACTCGGGACTCACACCATTTCGGAGTGTACAATGAGAGATCTAAAAAAGATTGTATTGGAACTGACAATTTCTTCTGTTATGAAAACGGGACTTTCTATGACGTGTATGGAAATCCAACCTGACATTTTGAAGTACTTGAGGGATGATAGATTGATTTCAGAAACTGAATTTAAAGCACTACTGGGATGTGATTTAGATAGTGCTCTGGATGAAATTGTTCGGACTGTGGAAGACTATTATGCACGTATTGTAAATTGTGAATCACAAACATTCCCATACCGCTTCTTTGACAAAGGTTCCTTCTTGTAGTTTGTAGTGTCAATGATATCTCTTCTACACCCAAAGCTAACTAAAAAGCACTGTCCCGCTTTAAGGAGGCAAAGTGAAATGAAGCTTTAGCGAAATGGAATGGAGGGGGTATGTCAACGAGAATAAATGCAAGGGGGGCAATGTCCTCGTTGCACCAGATGAAAAAGCGAAACGAAGTGAAGCGGAGGGACTCCGTTTAACATCAAACAATAATAAATTTTAATATACTATGAAACCAACTATTTTATCTTTCCCGGAAGTGCAATCCATTGTTATGTGTGGTGATATACATGGTGGATTTGTTGCACTTGTTGAAAAACTCCGTGTTACGTGTGGCATTCACGATGCCTTAGTGATTGTGGCGGGTGATTGTGGATTTGGCTTTGAAACTCCTGATTACTATGAGGATATCTACCATAAAATCCTCCGCCATCTCCAGACCTACAACCTCTGGATTGTAATGATACGTGGTAATCATGATAACCCTGACTACTTTAATGGAGACAAACGTATTACCTATGAACGCTGGCAAACTGTTCCCGACTATACCATCTTGCAAGCATGTAGTCATTCTGTGCTTTGTGTGGGCGGAGCTATATCTATTGACCGTGTGATGCGTATGCAGTGGATGAACCAAAGTCCTGACCACGAAACCTATTGGCAAGACGAATCTCCGGTGTATAAACCATCAGCTTTGGAAGCTATTGGTGAGCACGGGATTATAATAGATACTGTTGTATCACACACAGCCCCTTCCTTCTGTGAGTCACAGACCAAATGGGGACTCTCATCATGGTGTTTAAAAGATTCTGCCCTATGGAATGATGCTATGCAAGAACGCCAAACAATGGATGATATTCACGCACATCTTCTGCGCGATAAGCATCCATTGAAGCATTGGTATTATGGACACTTCCATCAATCCTGGAACTCACAAATAGATGGAATCAACTATACTTTGTTACACATTATGGAGTTGCAAAAACT
>CALGCU010000086.1 GCA_937886455.1 uncultured Bacteroidales bacterium
AGGTGATAGTATGCCAAAAATTGTTGCAGTTGCCAACCAGAAGGGTGGCGTCGGAAAAACAACTACCAGCGTCAATTTAGCGGCAGCTTTACATAAAAAAGGACGCTGTCAGCGAAGAAGAATTTCCAGACTTCCGCAAGTATGATATCGGCGACATCATCGGTGTTACTGGTTTTGTATTTGTCACCCAGATGGGCGAAATCTCAATCCATGTGAAAACCCTTACCGTTCTCAGTAAGAGCCTGCGCCCGCTTCCCATTGTCAAAGAGAAAGACGGAGTCGTTTACGATGCTTTCAGCGATGCGGAACAACGCTACAGAATGCGTTATGTCGACCTCATCGTTAACCCGCATGTGAGAAAGACCTTTGAGCAAAGAGCGAAGATCGTGAACACCATGCGCGATTTCTTCAACGAGCAAGGCTATCTCGAGGTGGATACTCCTGTTTTGCAGTCTATCCCCGGTGGTGCGGCCGCACGTCCATTCATCACCCACCACAACGCTCTGGATATGGACCTCTATTTGCGTATCGCAAACGAGCTTTACCTGAAACGCCTCATCGTAGGTGGATATGCAGGCGTGTATGAGTTCTCCCGCAACTTCCGCAACGAGGGCATGGACAGAACCCATAATCCTGAGTTCACCTGTATGGAAATCTATGTGGCATACAAAGATTACAACTGGATGATGACTTTTGTCGAGACCATGCTCGAACGTATCGCCACCACATTGCACAATACCACAAAGGTTAATGTTTGGGGCAACGAGATTGATTTCAAGGCTCCTTTCCGCCGTGTTCCCATGTGCGAATTGATTAAAGAACATACCGGATATGATGTTGCCGACATGGATGAGCAACAACTCCGTGAAACTTGCAAGGCGCTTGGCGTTGAAATAAACGAAACCATGGGTAAAGGCAAACTCATCGACGAGATATTCGGAGAAAAATGTGAAGGCAACTACATACAACCCACCTTCATCACCGACTACCCCATTGAGATGTCACCACTCTGCAAACGTCACAGAGAAAACCCTGAACTCACAGAGCGTTTTGAACTCATGGTCAACGGAAAAGAACTCTGCAATGCCTATAGCGAGCTGAATGACCCGATTGACCAATTGGAACGTTTCCAGGAACAACTCCGCCTCAGCGAAAAAGGAGACGACGAAGCCATGTTTATCGACACCGACTTCGTGCGTGCGCTGGAATATGGAATGCCTCCTACATCAGGAATGGGTATTGGAATGGACCGCCTTGTGATGCTCATGACAGGACAACAAACCATACAAGAAGTGCTATTCTTCCCACAAATGAAGCCGGAGAAAAAAGTGGTGAAAGACTCAGCCGACAAATACACCGAGATGGGTATCCCTGCCGAATGGGTAGAACCTCTACAAAAGCTTGGATTTGACACTGTAAGCAAATTAAAAGGACAAAACCCCAACAAGTTACACCAAGACTTGTGTGGATATAACAAGAAAAACAAACTTAACCTTACCAATCCATCAAAAGAATCTGTGGCAGAATGGGTTCTTTAGTAATACCACACGAACAAAAACACCACAAGTATGACTACACGCAACAGAATCGCCGTTATGGGCGGAGGTAGCTGGGCAACAGCTATTGCTAAAATTGTCCTTAACCACGAAGAGAGTATCAACTGGTATATGAGACGACAGAGTCAGATAGACGAGTTTATTCGCCTAAGCAAGAACCCTTCTTACCTGACTGCAACAAAATTTGACACAAGCCGAATCAATTTCACCAGCGACATCAACGAAGTAATAGGCGACTCCGACATTCTCATCATAGCCATACCATCTCCTTTTCTCAAGTTACACTTGAAGAAATTACGCAGAAAAGTCAGCAAAAAGATGATTATTTCTGCCATCAAAGGTATGGTTCCCGATGAAAACATGGTTGTATCTGACTATTTACATCACAAATATGGTATTCCACTTGAAAACATCGGTGTATTAGCCGGTCCATGTCATGCAGAAGAAGTAGCCATGGAGCGACTATCCTACCTCACCATCGGATGTCGTGACAGAGAGAAAGCACAACGATTTGCACAACTTTTCTCTGCCCCATTTGTCAACACCTCCATTTGTGAAGACATCTACGGACTGGAATACTCATCTGTGATGAAAAACATCTATTCCATTGCATCAGGAATATGTCACGGACTGAAGTATGGCGACAACTTTCAGGCAGTATTAGTGTCAAATGCTATTCAGGAGATGAACCGACTAACCATGGCTATCAGCCCCATGCACAGAGACATTAACAGTTCTGCCTATCTGGGCGACCTACTTGTAACCGCCTATTCCAAATTCAGCCGAAACAGACTCTTTGGCACCATGATAGGGAAAGGCTATTCTGTTAAAACAGCCCAGCTTGAGATGGAAATGATAGCAGAGGGATATTATGCTACCAAATGTATTCACGAAGTGAACGAACAATTCCACGTGGACATACCCATTGTGAATGCCGTGTATAACATTCTATACAATAGATGTTCACCGACATTGGAAATCAGACAATTAGCAGACAAACTATCATAAAAAATCAATATAAGGTATGAAAGATATTAAGTTGTACATTGACAAGACCTTTGACTTCGTAAATCCGGAAGCCATTGCGTCATACAAGACAAAGGCAGAAGCCTGCAATCACCTTCTTCACACAGGCGAAGGAAAAGGCAATGATTTTCTTGGTTGGTTGAATCTTCCAAGCAATATCACAGAAGAACACCTTGCGGATATAGAAAACACAGCAAAGACATTGCGCGACAACTGTGAGGTTGTAGTTGTAATCGGTATTGGTGGTAGTTACTTAGGAACGAAAGCTGTTATCGAAGCATTGTCAAACAGTTTTGACTGGTTGCAAACCAACCGCAAGAATCCTGTTATAGTATATGCCGGTCAAAACATCGGAGAGGACTACCTCTATGAACTCCAAGAAATGCTCAAAGACAAGCGATTTGGTATTATCTCCATTTCTAAATCGGGAACCACCACCGAACCGGCTTTGGCATTCCGACTACTCAAGACACAATTAGAAGAACAACAAGGCAAAGCCGATGCACAAAAACTCATTGTGTGCATCACAGACAAAAGTCGCGGAGCATTACGCACCCTTTCTACCCAAGAAGGCTACAAGACCTTTGTGATTGAAGACAATGTAGGAGGACGCTTCTCTGTGTTGTCACCGGTAGGATTGTTGCCGATTGCAACTGCCGGTTTAGACATTCGTCAACTTGTGAGCGGTGCAGTGAGAATGGAACAACAATGTGCAGACACCGTCCCATTTGAAGACAACATTGCCGCACAATACGCAGCTACCCGAAACGAACTATACCGAAACGGAAAAAAGATAGAAATACTTGTCAACTACCAACCCAAACTACATTACGTTTCTGAATGGTGGAAACAACTTTATGGAGAAAGCGAAGGAAAAGAACACAAAGGCATATTTCCTGCTTCAGTGGACTTCACCACCGACCTCCACTCTATGGGACAATGGATACAAGACGGAGAACGCACCATTTTCGAGACAGTAATCTCTGTAAAAGAACCCAACCATAAAGTGTTATTCCCCAACAACGAAGCCAACCTTGACGGACTCAATTTCTTAGCAGGAAAGCGTGTGGACGAAGTCAACAAAATGGCTGAGCTTGGCACAATGCTGGCACACGTAGATGGAGGAGTGCCCAACTTAAAAATCGAGTTGCCTCAACTCAATGAGTACTACCTTGGTCAGCTACTCTACTTCTTTGAAAAAGCATGTGGCATCAGTGGTTACATACTCGGAGTAAACCCATTTGACCAACCCGGAGTAGAAGCCTACAAGAAAAACATGTTTGCTTTATTAGAAAAGCCGGGTTATGAAGAAGCCACAAAGGCTATCAAAGAACGATTGAAATAACACACAGGGACACAGATTTGACACAAAATCCGTAACCACACAACACACATCCCCCGAAAATCACACAAGAGTTTTCGGGGGATGTGTGTTATACAACATATTCACGCCCTATTTACTCATTAACACTTACATTTCGACACATCACAAACCAACACCAAAAGACCCACACAAAGCAACAACCTGCAAGAATAAACCCCAAAACACTTTCACTCTGAAAGCAAAATAAAAAAAACTCCACTTTTCTAAAAAATTAACATAAAAAAATTTGCTCTATTTACAAAAAAAAAGTAATTTCGGCACATTAACTAATCTGATACTAACATGGCAAAATTTAAAGGAACAGTAGTTGTAAACACAGAGCGTTGCAAAGGTTGCGAACTCTGTGTAGTAGCATGTCCCTCTGACGTGTTGGCTATGTCAAAACAAGCTAACACAAAGGGGTACAATTACGTGTACATGCAAAATGAATCTGATTGTATCGGGTGTGCCGCATGCGGTAGAGTATGTCCCGATGGGTGTTTAACTATTTACAGAGCAAAACTATGAGCGAAGAAGTAAAACTAATGAAAGGCAATGAAGCCATTGCCAGAGCAGCTATTCGTTGCGGTTGCGACGGTTATTTCGGTTATCCTATCACCCCGCAATCAGAAGTAATGGAAACATTAATGGAAGAAGAGCCTTGGAAAACTACCGGTATGGTTGTACTTCAAGCTGAAAGTGAAACTTCTTCTATCAACATGGTCTATGGAGGTGCATGTACCGGTAAAAAGGTGATGACCAGTTCATCCAGTCCCGGTGTCAGCCTGATGCAAGAGGGTATTTCCTACATTGCATGTGCTGAACTCCCCTGCGTTGTAGTAAACGTAATGCGTGGAGGTCCCGGATTGGGAACCATCCAACCTTCTCAAGCAGACTATTTCCAAACCGTAAAAGGTGGTGGACACGGTGACTACAAACTCATCGCTTTGGCTCCATCTACAGTACAAGAAATGGCTGACTACACAGTAAAAGCATTTGACCTTGCGTTCAAATATCGTACTCCGGTTATGTTGTTAGCAGACGGAGCAATCGGTCAGATGATGGAAAAGGTAGTTCTTCCGGAACAACGCCCAAGAGCAACCGAAGAAGAAATTCGTGCCAATTGTCCATGGGCAATTGTAGGCAAGCCAGCATCACGCGGACGAAATGTAATCACTTCTTTGGCTTTGAAATCAGAAGAGATGGAAGCTACCAACATCAAGTTGCAAGCTAAATACCGTGAAATTGAAAAGAACGAAGTAATTGTTGAAATGCACAACTGCGAAGATGCTGACTACGTCATTGTAGCATTTGGACTTTGCGCACGAATCTGCCAAAAAACAATGGAAATGGCACGTGAAAAAGGCATTAAAGTTGGTGTACTTCGTCCAATTACATTGTGGCCTTTCCCAACCAATGAAATCAAAGCATTGGCTGATAAATGTAAAGGTATGCTCTGCGTAGAAATGAATGCCGGTCAAATGGTGGAAGACGTTCGCTTAGCTGTAAATGGAAAAGTGGATGTACAATCATTCGGACGCTTAGGCGGTATCATTCCCGCTCCAGACGAAGTGCTTAACGCTTTAGAAAAATTAGTAGCAGACAATGCATAACCTTGAGTTGAACCATTTTAAAGACACGACAAAATGAACAACGACATTATAAAACCCGAAAACTTAGTCTATACCAAGACTCCCATTTTAAACGACAATCCTATGCACTATTGCCCGGGTTGTAGCCATGGTGTTGTGCACAAACTCATTGCTGAAGTAATAGATGAAATGGGTATTCAAGAAAAAACCATCGGTATTGCACCTGTAGGTTGCGCCGTATTTGCTTATAACTACTTAGAGATTGACTGGGAACAAGCCGCACACGGTCGTGCTCCGGCTTTAGCTACTGCAGTAAAACGTTTGTGGCCTGACCGCTATGTGTTCACCTACCAAGGTGATGGTGACTTAGCCGCTATTGGTACTGCAGAAACCATTCACGCTTGCAACCGTGGTGAAAACATTACAATCATCTTTATCAACAACGGTATATATGGTATGACCGGTGGACAAATGGCACCTACCACCCTGGAAGGTATGAAGACAGCTACTTGTCCTTACGGACGTAACACCGCCATTAACGGTTACCCTCTCAACATTACTAAGTTGGTAGCAGAATTAGAAGGTACTCGCTATGTAACTCGCCAAAGTGTTCACACTGTAGCTGCAGTGCAAAAAGCTAAGAAAGCTATCCGCAAAGCATTTGAAAACTCAATGGAAGGCAAAGGTACTTCATTCGTAGAAATCGTTTCTACATGTAACTCCGGCTGGAAGATGAGTCCTGCAAAATCTAACGAATGGATGGTTGAAAACATGTTTAAAGCTTATCCTATTGGCGACTTAAAAGATAAATAATCCCCAAAAGAGAATCAATATGAAAGAAGAAATCATTATAGCAGGTTTTGGTGGACAAGGAGTTTTGTCCATGGGTAAGATTTTGGCCTACTCTGGTCTCTTACAAGGTCAAGAAGTATCATGGATGCCATCTTATGGACCGGAACAACGTGGTGGTACTGCCAACGTAACTGTAATCTTAAGCGACGAACGCATCAGTTCACCTATTTTGAATCAATATGACACAGCCATCGTGTTGAATCAACCTTCATTAGACAAGTTTGAATCAACAGTGAAACCCGGTGGTGTTCTTATTGTTGACCCTCATGGTTTGTCACGCATGCCTGAACGCACAGACATTCAAGTGTACAGCATTGATGCAACAGAAGAAGCTACTCGCACAAACAATCAAAAAACCCTCAACATGATTATTTTGGGTGGTTATTTGAAGATTCGTCCTATCGTTAAGATTGAAAACGTAATGGCAGGTTTGAAGAAATCTTTACCTGAACGTCATCATCACTTGCTTCCTATCAACGAGAAAGCAATTAACATGGGTATGGACCTCATTAAGAAAATCAATTAATCATTGATTATTCCCTATAAAAAGAAGCAGGCTCTTTTTAGGGTCTGCTTCTTTTATATTGACATCCCCCAAAACTCAAAAGACTTCACATCTTGTCCATTAGTATATTTTCTACAAAGATAGGAGCCAAACACGTATCCTCTCCGAAACCATACCATTACCATACCGTTACCATACCATTACCACTATATAGGATTAAGACAGGATGTAGAAACAAAACAGATTATGGCTATGGTAATGAAAAGGGGCACGGGAAGTGTATGTGTGCTTACTGGCATAAAGGGTGTGTCACAAGCAAGGGAATACAAGCCGTTGGTTTGGATAACGGATAGGTCTCTAATAAATCTTTTAAAACAGAAGCACCCATGCTTTGTGAGGGCATGAGTGCTTTGGGTGTTTATGGATGGGTTATGAATGTGTTAGTTCATTTTACGTCCCCATGTGTCATACATTGTACCGTCGGGCATGAGGATGTAGAGCACATCGTCAATCAGAACTTTGCGAGCTTGAGGAACAGCATCTGCTTCCACATCTTCCAAAGCAGTTTCTTGTTCATACACAGCCGTGACTGTCAAATCAGATTGCACATTGCTGAAAGTCTTATCCCAACCTTTAAATACATATCCGTCACGAACAGGATCTGCCGGTGCAATAGCAGCCATTCCGAAATCCACTATCTGTTCACTGAGTATTGTGCCATCCCAATCAAGGAAGATAACTGTATATTGACGAATGAAGTTGATAAAGGTTGCTGTATAATTAGCATTCTTAGTCACACTCACAATCTCTGGAGTCCAGCCATCAAACACATAATTATATTGCGCAGTAGCAGGACGAACAGGTGTAGTTCCGGTATATTCAGGCAATGCTCCATATTCCACTTGTAAGGATTGCAGTTCTTGCCCATTGTAATTCAAAAAGCGTACTTGATAAGTTCGTTTAGCAGCTGAATAAGTAGCTGTATAAGTTGTTTCTTCCACAACAGGAACTACCTCAGGCGTCCATCCTATAAATGTATATGTATATTCAGCAGTATTCGCCTTAGTAGGCGTTGAACCTTTGTAAACAGGTGTTTCCCCCTCAGCCACTTGACCGGTTTGCAACACTGTACCATCTTCATCCACAAACCTAATGTTATAGTAGATAATAATCTTTTCGTACTGTGCTGTCACAGTCAAATCACTCTGCACATTGCTGAAATCTTTATCCCAACCAGTGAAAGTATATCCTTCACGAGTAGGATTAACCGGAGTTGTAACAGGAGCACCAAAATCCACTACTTGTTCACTGAGTATTGTTCCGTCCCAATCCATGAAAGTCACTGTGTACTGACGGAGGAAACTTACATAAGTAGCTGTATAGTTAGCATCTTTAGTTACACTCACAATCTCTGGATTCCATCCATCAAATACATAATTGTATTGTGCAGTAGAAGGACGAGTTGGCGTTTCTCCAGTATATTCTGGCACTGAACCATATTCCACTTGCGAAGACTGCAACACTGTGCCATCGTAGTTCAAGAAACGGATTTGATAACTACGTTTGGTTTCATGGTATGTGGCTGTGTAAGTAGCATCAGTCGTAACCGGCATAAGATCAGGTGTCCAACCTGCAAACGTATATGTGTATTCCGCGGTTGTTGCTTTTGTTGGAAGTGTGTCATTATTATACACCGGCATTTCGCCCTCGCGCACTTGCCCCGTCTGCAATACAGTACCATCCTCGTTCACGAAAGTGATAGTAAAGAAGTCATTGGAGATAACCGTTACTTCACAAGAGGCAGAAATACCACCCACCTCACTGGTTGCCGTTATAGTTGCTTTACCCGCAGCAAGAGCCTTAATTAGACAATAGTCTTTATTACCATATTGTTCTTCTATTATCACAACCTTCTCATTACTACTACTCCAAATTATATTTTCCCAATAATCACTTCTCGGTTCCACTGAGACATTTACACGCTTAGACTCACCTTTTGTCATTGAAATAGAATTATCTAGGAAACTCAGTTTAGTGATAGGAACTATTGATTTTTTAAGGATGATGGGTATTTCTCTTGAAATACTCTTATTCCCCTGCTTTACATCGACCCTAATCACCTCATAGGAATACTCTCCTCTGGGTTCTTCTTTCACACTTATTACACCATTGGCATCCACAGTAACATACCAACTATATGTGCTATATTCAACCGTATAATTTGTAACTTGCTCAGGATATACAGATACCATAATCTGAGAAGTTTCACCCTTACTTATTGTATCCTTACTTAATGTACATGTGACTGATTGAATTACATTAGGGTCATAAACATTCACATTACATAATTCAGATTGACGGGATGGTCCATCTAATGTCCGAGCAAAAACTTGTGGAGAACCACCAAGTTTAAGTCCTGTAATGACGCCATTATCATCTATACTGATATAATTATATGTATTATTAGTAGCCCTAAAACTAACAACTTGCGAAGCTTCCGTTGGATATACCTTAGCTGATATTTGTACTGTGCCTCCTAATGGTACGTCTATTGTACCTTTGTGCGAAAGCACTACGCTATCAGCATTTACCCCCGTTACATAACAATCAATCACAACAGAACCTTTGTTGTCAGGAGTAGCTACCGAAATTTTACAGCGTCCACACTGCATTGTTGCACTGATTAATCCTGTCTCACTCACAGTAGCAATCGTAGAATCCGAAGTTGCATAAACAAAACCTCCCGTATAATCTGATGGATGTTTGACAACTGGAAGCAACTGGAATGTTGTTCCACGATCCATAGTAACATCATCAACCGATATTACATAAAATTCATTAGGATAGAAACATTTTAGTATAGGATAACCATCATTAATGGTGTCACGAATACCCCATATATCCTCAAAATCCCAGTTTTTGTATGTTTCCACTTGCTTCATTTGTGATGTTGTTCGTGGATTTGTGCCTGCTTGTGCACCCGACATACCGGATAATTCACTATCATAATATACATCTCTTGTTTCTGTATCAAGTCCCTTCAACACAAAACCTGTCTTATTCTCTCCTGCACAATCAATTGTGCAAGCTGCATAGTTGCGTAAAGCCAGATTTGTCCCTCCTATATTACCTGTACTTTGGGCAAAACCGGCAACATAATCGTCTCCCACTAAATGAGCACGCGCATAACTATCATAAATACCGGTTGTAGCACCCGAGAAACCATTAACATACATTTTGCCACGTACTTCTCCCTCAAAGAAACATTGCGAGACAGAAAAATAAGAATTACGATAACCGCTTGCGCAAAAACCAGAAACATATTGTTCACCGGTTACAATACCTTTAGCGTAGCAGTATTTCAACGAGTTTCCTTCTACGCAAAAACCACTTACATAGTTTTTTCCTGTCACAGTGCCCTCAAATCCACAGTATTCATATACCCCATTACGCTTGTTTGCACCAACAAATCCACCCGTACAATCCCAATCGCTGCGCAATGAACCTATCACATCCGCATAGACATAACAATTTGTCACCTTAAAGTCGCCATAATGGTTAGAACTTGGAATAAAACCACCCACATACATATAGTCATTAGGTATATACAAATCATCATCCCAATCAGTTCGAGCAAATACTTTTCCACGCATTGTACAGCTATCAATAAAAATATCGGCTTCTAAATTATCGTTACCGCCGATAAATCCACCTACACCTTCTGCCAAGGCTGACACCTGTCCTACAACATGGCAGTTACGGATAGTACCACCTTGCATTATGCCAACTAATCCTCCCACCGTTTTGTAACCTTCCACGGTCATATTCACAGAACTATTTGTAATAGTTGCTTCGGCACGATACATTGAACCAACCATGCCACCTAAATTACCCAGATCAAGGTAACCTTCAGCAGTATTGCGAGCTATCTGTGAGCGTACATGACAAGCCATACCACGTATATGACAATTATCTACTGTTCCATCTAACTTACCAGTTAGTACACCTGCATTTTGCATCACTCCATATAGAACAGTAGCATCGAAATTTACATTCTTCACCACACCTTTGTCGCCAATACTATAAAACAAGTGACCTTGATTTGAATCCTTATTAGATTTAGGATTGATAAATGAAAATACAACAATTATTGGACATAGTATTGCACCAGTATTTATATGTAAATACTTAATTAATAATAAAATTAAAGAAGAGTTTAAAGATGTAATTGATGTCTTTAACTCTATGGATGAGTTTTATGATTTAATGTTTAATAAAGTTATGTTTGCTTCTAGAATTCCTGATTTAGAAAAAGAATTTATCATGTATAGTGTTGTAGATGATGATGAAAATAATGATATTATTTTCTCTCAAATTCCAAAATTGAAATCATATTATGCTTTTGATGATAATGAAACATTAAAGGTAACTTGTGTACTTAGAGCAAAAGACCAGTCGTCAAATCAAGTATTGAGTAGTGGAATTATCTATCTTCCAGAATTTTCGGAATATATGAGAGAACAAACAAAAGAATCTACAATATATCAAAAAACATTGGAATTAGATGTCGATGATAAGTTGTATGTTCCTTATGCTCCGTCTATTGCCGAACTTGCAGCACTTCCAATAGATTTTAGTACAACATTTACCTATGGAACATTGCAAGAAATTATGGATAAAATTAATGCTGAG
>CALGCU010000087.1 GCA_937886455.1 uncultured Bacteroidales bacterium
AAAGCTTTTATATATTCCATTAACACTTAATACAGCCATTGTTTTCTCCTTTGAACCCGACTCCATCCGCAAAGGTAACATCTTGTCAGTCATCTGTATAGGCATTATGTTGCTAACCCTCATTGGATTGGTGATTCAAACTATAATCAAAAAGAAGAAAGCAAAATAAACCACACAAATTACCTTTTATGCCAAAATGTCATAGAACAAAATAACTGGCATAGTGTTTGAATTAAAAGAAACAACATTTAACACGCATATACATTCTATTATGATAGAAAACGAAGAAATTGTACAGAAAATTATTGAAGGAATACAGGAGAAAAAAGGAAAATCCATCTCCGTCATCAATCTCACAAAATTACAAGACGCGCCTTGTTCGTATTTCGTGATTTGTGAAGGCGACTCGGTAACACAAGTAAATGCCATCACACTCTCTGTGCGCGACTATGTGAGAGATGAAATCAAAGTAAAGCCCTATGCTATTGATGGTTTGGACAACTGTCAATGGGTGGCAATGGACTATGCACAAATCATCGTGCATGTGTTCCAACGCGAACCACGCGCTTTCTATGACATTGAACACTTGTGGGAAGACGCTGAAATTATTCAAATTCCTGACCTTGACTAACCTATAAACAACCCTACATGGAACAACAGCAAAACAATAAAGTGCCTAACAACAAATTGCAACCAAAGAAAAACAAACGTTTCAGTTTTTCCTGGTTCTACACTGCCTTATTCATTTTCCTCATTGGGGCTTTCTTGTGGTCATCACCTCAAGAGAATAGTAAGAAAGTAACCTATTCTGAATTCCAAAAATACATTGAAGAGGGAGAGGTGGAAGCTGTAGTAGTCTATTCTTCTAAAAAAGCAGAAGCTACGCTCAAACAAGATTCTACCCAACAAACACAAGATAAAGCCGTTCAACAAAAAACAAAAATCCACACCCAAATCATTTCAGAAGAAGGATTTGAGGCTTTTTTGGAAAAGGCAAAAACAGACTATGGATACACCGGAAGCATTGACTATAAGGAAGATCGCGACTATCTGGGTATGTTCCTATATAGTATTCTTCCCATTGTGCTCATCTTTGCCTTGTTCTTCTTCCTCAACAGAAGAATGATGGGTGGAGGAGGAGGCCCCGGAGGAGGTATTTTCAATGTGGGTAAATCACAAGCTAAACTATTTGACAAAGATACAGCAAGCAAAGTTACATTCAAGGATGTGGCAGGATTAGCCGGAGCAAAACAAGAGGTGGAAGAAATCGTTTCATTCCTCAAAAACCCAAAGAAATACACACAACTGGGAGGTAAAATACCTCGTGGAGCTTTGTTGGTAGGCCCTCCGGGAACCGGTAAGACATTGTTGGCTAAAGCAGTGGCAGGAGAGGCTGATGTGCCATTCTTCTCCATGTCGGGGTCTGACTTTGTGGAAATGTTTGTGGGAGTGGGTGCATCACGTGTGCGCGACTTGTTCCGACAAGCTAAAGAAAAATCACCCTGCATCATCTTCATTGACGAAATTGACGCAATCGGTCGTTCGCGCGGCAAGAGCCTGAACATGGGAGGTAATGATGAGAGAGAAAACACACTCAACCAATTGCTCACCGAAATGGACGGATTTGGAACCAACAGCGGAGTAATCATCTTAGCTGCTACCAACCGAGCAGAAATCCTGGACAAAGCTCTCCTCAGAGCGGGACGATTTGACCGACAAATTCATGTTGAACTACCCGATATACAAGAAAGAAAACAAATATTTAACGTACACTTACGCCCTATCAAAATTGACGAAACTGTGGACGTAAACTTCCTGGCAAAACAAACTCCGGGATTCTCAGGTGCTGACATCGCAAACGTATGTAACGAAGCAGCACTCATCGCAGCACGCAAAGACAAAAAATTTGTGGACAAAAAAGACTTTATGGATGCCGTGGATAGAATTATTGGTGGATTAGAGAAAAAAACAAAAATCACCACCGAAGAAGAAAAACGCTCCATCGCATTCCACGAAGCCGGACATGCCACCATCAGTTGGATGTTGCAATATGCCAACCCATTGGTCAAAGTCACCATCGTACCACGAGGAGAAGCATTAGGAGCAGCATGGTACTTGCCGGAAGAACGACAACTCACCAACTACGAGCACCTCATTGACGAAATGTGCTCCACCCTCGGTGGTAGAGCTGCGGAAGAGCTATTCCTCAAACAAACATCTACCGGAGCCATCAACGACCTTGAAAGAGTCACAAAAAGAGCCTATGCCATGGTTTCTTATTTCGGAATGAGCCCAAAACTACCTAATATAAGCTTCTTCGACTCGTCCGGACAATCGGATTATGCATTCTCAAAACCCTATTCAAACAAAACTGCCGAACTCATCGACGAGGAGGTAAAACGCATTATTGCCGAACAGTTTGAAAGGGCAAAACAAATCCTTGAACAAAACAAAGAAGGACACCATAAATTGGCTGAACTCTTGATAGAAAAAGAAGTGATTCTCGCTGACGACTTAGTGGCTATATTCGGCGAACGCAAATGGAAATCAAGACAAGACGAACTCATTGAAGCCAATAATCTGGTTGAGAATCAAGCAGAAAACACAGACGAAACTCCCAAAAGTGACGCGGAAGAAACAGCCACATTGCCACCGACTGATAATGAAGAAAAAGAACAACTATGATTAAAACGGCTGAATTTGTCATATCCAACTCAGACTTCAGAAAATGCCCGCCGGGAAACATGCCGGAATACGCATTTATCGGACGATCAAATGTGGGAAAATCATCCCTCATCAATCGATTGTGCAACCAAAAAGATTTAGCCAAAGCATCTTCAAAACCGGGCAAGACACTACTCATCAACCATTTCCTCATCAACAAAGAATGGCATTTGGTTGACCTGCCCGGATATGGATATGCCTCACGAGGAAAAAGCCAAAGAGAAGAACTCAAACGCATCATAGAAAGCTACATCCTCTATCGCGAACAATTGGTCTGCTTATTTGTACTCATAGACTGCCGACACGAAGCACAAAAGATTGACCTCGAGTTTATGGAGTGGTTGGGTGAAAACGGTGTACCATTCGCCATTGTCTTCACAAAAGCCGATAAACTGGGCTCAGAAAGACTAAGACTCAACATACAAGCCTACAAAGACAAACTATTGGAGACGTGGGAAGAACTACCTCCCATCTTCCACACCTCAAGTCAAAACGGGTTGGGAAAAGAAGAACTGACAGCCTATATTGAAGATATAAATGCCCAAATACAACAAGCATAAAAGCCAAAAAAGCGCAGGGTTGCTATGCGCTCTTTTGGTAACCATTCTTGGCGCATGTAAGCCACACAACCCACACACAGCTTCCACGCCACAACAACTGTCCTACGCACAAGGATTCTCCATTCAAACACACAACGCGTACAAAGAAGTAATTGTGTGGAATCCATGGGTGGAAGGAAAAATCTATGCACGCTACTATCTCGTAA
>CALGCU010000088.1 GCA_937886455.1 uncultured Bacteroidales bacterium
GATGGTTTCTGTTCCTCTGTTCATCATCACATTCCTCATACTGCAAATGGATTTTAATGTCCTATGGCGTTATTTCGCATGGTCTAATCAGACACTTGCAGTATTCACGTTATGGGCTATCACAGTCTATCTATGCCGACAACATCGTCAATATCTCATCACAATTGTGCCGGCTATCTTCATGACGGCGGTCTGTGTGGCATACATTTTGGTGGCTCCGGAAGGACTCTCCCTCCCATTGGTTTGGGGATATGTTGCCAGTGGAGTAGCATGCATGGCTACTATGGTGGCTTTTTGTGTTTGGAAACGTAAAAACAATATGTAACAACTATAAATAACTTAATATTAAAACAAAATGGAAAAAACATTGCAATTAGACAGCCTTTCAACTCTTGTTGATAAATTGGTAGGCTATGGTACTGAACTCGGAAAAAGCATTCTCATCGCAGTCCTGATTTATTTCATCGGACGCTATCTCATCAAGTTAGTGGACAAAATGTTGGTGAAAGTGATGAACCGTCGCAAATTCTTGCCGGAAGTTCAAAGTTTCCTTAGTAGCGTGGTTCACATTGCCTTAACCATACTTTTGGTTATCTCTGTAGTAAGTGCACTTGGAGTGGAAACCACATCATTCGCAGCACTCCTCGCTTCTGCCGGTGTTGCTGTTGGTATGGCGCTTAGTGGACAACTTCAAAACTTTGCAGGTGGAGTCATCATCTTGTTACTCCGTCCTTATAAAATTGGAGACTATGTGGAAGCTGGAGGTATAGCTGGAACTGTAAAAGCTATCCAAATCTTTAACACTGTGTTGACTACTCCTGATAATAAAGTCATCACTGTGCCTAACGGAGCTATCAGTAATGGGGTCTTGGTAAACTATAGCCAAATGGAAACACGACGCGTCGATTGGACATTTGGAGTGGAATATGGTTCTGACGTGGAAAAAGTAAAAGCATGTGTAAAGCGTATCTTAGACGCTGACGCTCGCATCTTGAAAGATCCTGCTATGTTCATCGCCCTAAGTGCTTTGGCTGATAGTAGTGTCAATGTAACGGTACGTGCATGGGTTAATAGTGCTGACTACTGGGATGTATTCTTTGATATTAACCAAAAAGTGTACGAACAATTCAACGCTGAAGGAATCGAATTCCCATTCCCACAACTCACTGTACACCAAGCCAAATAATAAATTTTATACAGCAAAAACACTACGCCCCTTTCATGGGGCGTAGTCATGTATTTATAGAATTTGTTTATAAAACTCTTTCACATTTAAGTGCTAACTAAAACGCACTGTCGTCCTAAGTAGGGGGCGTAGCGAGGTATTTATAGAATTGACTAAATGTCAATTCGTGCCGAGC
>CALGCU010000089.1 GCA_937886455.1 uncultured Bacteroidales bacterium
AGGCGAGTATAGATTAAAGCCGTTGGATGCCGATACGGGGAAGCTACCTGCCGTCGACCAGTGTGTCATATTGCCACAGTGTCCTAATTGGATGGAGGCTTTTGCGCCTTGTTCGTGAATAGCGTCTGTTAGTTTTTTTAATTCCGGTAGGATTTCTTCGCGCATCCATAGTTGTCCGTCAAAAGATACGCCACTTTTATTGACAGCTGCGTAAGCGATTGTGGTCATCCCGACACCTCCTTTAGCGACAGAGGTATGATAGTTGAAGAGGTCTTCAGATGGTCGATTGTTGTAACACATGTTTTCAAATGCAGCAGAACGTATTGTTCTGTTGCGTAGTGTAATCGGCCCTAATTGAAACGGTGTAAATAATTTTGATTCCATTTTAATTCACTATACTTACTTTATTGAAATCTTCTAAACAAAAATCAAGCAAAGTTAGGTAATATCTCTGAAACAACGTCTAAAAAGAGTAGAAATAATTTGATTTTATTGTGTTAAAACTTTAAAAATGTTTTTACGATTACCTTTGTTTGTTGTGTCTGTATTTGGTGGTTTTGTGTCTTTTTAGTACTTTCGCAGTAATATGGATAGTGTTTTTTTATGTGGATTGATCTACTTTAATAGTGTTTTTGCATTATGAAACAGATACAAGATGAAAGTCGGCTATATCGCTTTTTCTTACCCCTTGTCAATTGGATGTTTCGTCATTCATATAGGCATTTGAAGTATATTGGCGAAGAGAATATTCCTTCTGATGGGAGTGTGATATTTGCTCCTAATCATACTAACGCTTTGCAGGATGCATTGGCAGTTCTGTCTATTAACTCAGAGCGTAAGGTGTTTGTAGCTCGTGCTGATATTTTTCGCCGTCCTATATTTGCGAAGATTCTTAATTTTTTGAAGATTATGCCGATACGTCGCAAGCGTGATGGAATAGGTGAGGTATTGCAGAATGATGAGACGGAGGAAAAGGCTATAGATGTGCTACAAGATGGTGTTCCTTTTTGTATTCTTCCAGAGGGAACACATCGTCCGAAACATTCTTTGTTGCCCCTTGGTAAGGGTATTTTTCGTATAGCTCTTCGTGCTAATGAGCGTTTTGGACATGAAAAGCCGGTGTATATAGTTCCGGTAGGGTTAGAGTATAGTGATTATTTTCATTTGTGGGATACTTTGATTATCAATGTAGGTAAGCCCATAAATGTGACTCAGTTTGTGGCTGAACATGCAGAGTTGGAACGTCCTCAGTTGATAATGGCGCTGCGTGAGGAGTTGACTTTGCGTATGCGCGAACAAATATTGTGGGTTCCGGATGATGAGCATTATGAAGATAATTTACGTCAGTTGCGTGAGAATCCACCAGCTCCGTTTAATTTATTTCCGAAGCATAGAGTTCCTGTATGGTTGTTGTTTTTGTTATTGGTTGTTTTATCTCCATTATTTGTAATTTCCGCTGTTTTTACAATTCCTTTATGGTTGATGTGGATATTGATTAGGTGGAGTGTTAAAGATCCAGCCTTTCATAATTCCGTGCAATTTGTCTGGCAATTGATTGTGATTCCTTTGACAGGATTTCTCACAATGCCTTTTTGGATATTTTTCCAAGAGTATATGTATTTGGTGCGTAAATTTAAGAATGCAGGCAATTAGTTTGAAGTTAGTGGTGATGATATTTGATGTAATTAGAAGAATATAAACGATACTATAATCCAATCAATATGACAAAAGTTTACATTATTTTAGCATGTTATGTGCTTGTACCCCTATTGATTATTGAGGGATTCAAGCGTTGGAAGTGGGTGCAAACTTTAGGTACTGTAGTGCTTGCATATGCAGTGGGTATTATTGCTTCGCTCTGTGGCGTATTTCATTTTCAAAATCCTGAAGTAGCAGTATCTTTCAGCAAGATGCAATCTATGATGATGAATGTGGCAGTGCCTCTGGCTATTCCATTGATGCTTT
>CALGCU010000090.1 GCA_937886455.1 uncultured Bacteroidales bacterium
AAAACTAATCATTCTATTTTAATTGAAAAATTCGCTGCAAATCTAAGGTTGAAGTTGGAACAGTGCTTTTTTAGTTAGTTTTTTATGATGGGTTATATGTGTAAGTGACATGGTGTAAGCATTTTTTACCGGACAGTAATGATATGGGATGTGTGTTAAAAGAAAGAGGCCGGCTGAATTTCTTTTCAGTCGGTCTCTTCTATAGTTTCGTATTCTATGTGAATTAGTGTGCCACCTTTATAGAACGAAGTATTTTTCCGTCGTACACGAATGTGAAGACATAAAGGTTATCTTTCTTAGGCAGTGTGAAGTTTAGTCCTACAGTAGAGGCTGTTCCGTCACACATATAGTCTTTTTCGTTCGGGTCGAGCACCGGTATAGTACCCGAAGCGAGTTTGTGTCCGAACATATCAAATAAGAATACTTGTACATTGTTTCTGACTGACGTAGCTCTCCATCTGTCGGGTGATATTTTTACCAAGCAGATGTCGTCACGTCTTGGGAAGTCAGATGGGTCATCTTGTGACACGATGAAGTTGATGGTGTAGATTGCCTCCGTTCCATCCTGTGCAGTGACAAATATATTGATAGCTGCATTACCTTCAGTGATGTTACCGGCAGTAGCCATAACTACATCTTGATATTCATCCCCGGTCTTGTATCCTACCCAATCCAGTGAGATGTCAGCAGTTCCGTATGGCAACAAATAGGAGTATTCCAATCTTGTAGAATCGAAGTTCTGTATTGTTGTTCCATTCAGTGTTAGGTCTGAGAGCCATACATTGCCGGACAATCTAATTTCAGAAAGTATTACGTAGGTACCTTTGGTGACACCGTCAGGTGCGGTAACCTGTATCATCATCAATCCCGGTTGGTTTTCGATGATGGTATAAGTTTGTCCTGTTTCAGAGGTCATGACTTTGATTTGCTCTTTAGTTGGGAATGCTGTAGAATCCGTTCCGACAGGGAATGCGAGCGTGTATTCCAAAGTTTCCGGGTTGAATCCTTCCAACGATTTACCATCAATACGTATATCATCCAAGAGCGTATTATCCGAGAGTTGAGTTGAGAATTGAATTATGTATTCATTTTCATCCGTTTCGTCTTGAGCCACCACGCGTAATGTTGCTGTACCTTTAGCTATGTCGCATGAGGTGCAATCTTCCATTTTATATTCCACGAGCGATTCAGGCACTTCCGCTTCCCATGTCACTACAGGTAAAGTAGCAGTGTGCACCGGCAGAACAATTTGATATTCCATATCTTCCGGCGAGAAGTCTTTTTCCGTATAGAAGTTTTTAGCAGCTCTTTCCAGAGGTTTACCATCGATATAAATAGCTTTGAGTCGTGCGTTATTAGATTTTTTCACCCAATAGTTCAATATATACGTTTGTTGCGTTCCGTTTTCTGCAGTTACCGTAATGTAAGTAGTATCATTGAGTTGTGCAGCCGCTTTTATTTGAATGTTTTGCGTCATTTCACTCTTTTCGGCGGTGATACGCGGCAATGATGTAGTGCCATACGGCAATGCAATTTCGTATTCCGTGATTTGTGGGTCAAATCCGTCTAACAACACACCATCTTGGTAGATAGCCGCGAGGTTAGCATTATTTGATTTTTCAGTATTGAAAATGAGCGAATAGGTTCTGTGTTGTCCATTTTCAGCAGTTACAATCAAAGTATAAGCCTTATCAGAATTTACGAGTTCAACTTTTTGATAGTTATCTCCGACTTCATAGGAAATTTCAGGCAATGTAGTAGTGCCATAAGGCAATGTTATTGTGTAGGAGGTCTTCATAGCCTCAAATCCATCCAGAGGCAGACCACCGACAAAGATTGCCTTCAAGGTGTCAACGTCAGACAACAAGCGTTCAAACATGACATAGTAGGTGTTTGTGTATGAGTTGTCTTGTGCGTACACTTTGATAACAGCAGGTTCATCAAGCGAGGTAGGTTCCGTGTATTCCACTGTTTGCCATTGTTCCTCCTTCGTGTAGGATACATATGGCACAGCATCCGTACCCACCGGCAATTTTACCATATAGTTGTAGATGTTTCCTTGGAATCCATCAATAACAGCACCATCAATTTCAATAGAGCGCAAGTTAGCATTTTTAGAAGCAGCACGTGAGAAGCGTATGATGTATTCGTATTTCAATTCAGCACGTTGCGGTGTAACCGTAAGGACAACAGTTCCATCTTCCCTTGTATTGCGTGTTACTGTTTGGAAGTCATCGCCCGTTTTCCAAGTCACTACCGGAGCCGGATCTTCCATAGCCAACACAACGTCATAGTCTCTTACTTCCGGATTGAATCCTTTCAGGTCGTTACCATTCAGGTAAATCATTGCCAGTTTATTGTTTTCAGACATGAGCAGATTATAGTGCAATCTGTAATCACGCGTAGTGACTCCATCAGGAGCAACCACAGTGATTGTAGTGACTCCGTTTACGCCACCATTTGTGATAGTGATGCTTTGGCCTTCAGCTCCAGCCACAATTTTGAGCATAGGCTCGGTAGAAGTTCCTACCGGCAATTCGATGAAGTAGTCGTAGATGGTTGGGTTGAATCCTTCCAATGGTTGTCCGTTGCTCAATATGCTTTCAATGTTTGTTTCATTAGAAGGCAACCAATTGATGTCAATTTGGTAGGTTTCCGAATCACCATTTTCAGCCGTTACTACTACATCAATACGATTTTCCTGTTCTTTTACCACAACCGTTTGGAAGGCATCCGCTTCTTGCCAGCTAACCACAGGCAGGTCACTACCCTTAGGCAAGTCAATTTCGTAGAAGTAACGTTTAGGTTGGAATGCTTCGATTGTTTCGTAATTGAGTAGGAGGTTGTCCAGTTGAACATTAGAAGACAATTCCGGAGCGAACTTCAATGTGTAAGTAGCCTCATCCCCCGATTGTGAAGTGACAGTGATGTAGGTATCCCCGTTGATACCGTTGTTTTCCACTTGAAGCGTTTGTCCGTATGCTCCCGCAATGATACCCAAGTTAGGCATAGAAGGTTGTGTCATCTTAGGCGAAGCACTACGCAGACGGATGGTGTAATCTTTCATTTCCGGTTGGTACACAGAAGAGGACACATATACATCTCCGTTTTCACGCAAAGGATTATTATTGAGTAAGATTGCTCCCAATGCCGTAGAAGTTTCCTTTGGAGTGACCAGACGAAGCAGTGTGGATTGTTGAGTTCCATTTTCGCTGACAGTATTGAAAGAGAAGACACGTTCGTTGTCCGCATTCACTGTGTAGTTCACTGCGATTTGAGCTTTATCGTGATAAGTTTTAGCTGCCACATTCGGGTAAGACAATCTCATTGTTTCAATTGGATAATCCGTCAATGCCGGTGCAAATCCATCAACCGGACGATAATTACATGTGAGTGTTTCCAAAGAGGCGTCATCACTCAATGAGCCAGCGCAATTAATTCGATAGATATTCTTCACATCCTCAGTGTTGATGATTGTCAGCAATACAGAGTCAGACGTGATGATGTGAATAATCCTATCAGAAGGCAATTGACTTGTGTAGTGCAGTGTCAATTCAGGTTCAGTTTCCGCATCATAGTTGTAGAGATAACGGTCAGGAGCGAATCCATCCACCGGATAACCATTAAATGATAGTGCAGTGAGTTGAGCAGTAGAAGGCACAGTGGGGCGCACAAAATTTACCACATAAGTAGTTTTTGTTGTGCCATCTTGTGCAGTTACGTTCAATATCACCTTATTATTTTCAGCCACCACATTTACTTGTTGACCTTCAGACGATTTCTTGAAGAACACATACGGAGCGACCGCATCAGCCGGCAGTTCCACATCATAAGACTTCACAGTTGCATCGTAAGCGAGAGCATATCCATCTACAGAGAGAGATTGAAGCGCAGTGACATTATCCTTTTCCTCAATGATATTGATGGTATAAAGTTGTTCATCCCCATTTTCAGCCTTAACAGTGATAAGGAACTTTTCATTACCCTCGAAGGCATACGTAATAGTTTGGTTGTAGTTAGCCCCTTCAATTTCCACATTAGGCATGGTGCGGGTCATGTTAGGCAAGGAGTATGAATACACATACTTATCCGCAGCAAAGTCAG
>CALGCU010000091.1 GCA_937886455.1 uncultured Bacteroidales bacterium
CATGCCAGACAGTCACAGAGTCTTCAGCCGGTTTATATCCCTTTCCTTTCACTGTAACCAGGTGTAACACCTTTGGTCCTTTGTGTTTTTTGATTTCCCCTAATATTCTCACTAATGTTTGCACATCATGTCCATCCACCGGTCCGAAGTAGCGTATATTCAGTCCTTCAAACAAGTTGTTTGACTGTCGTGTAAGCATTGTCTTTATGGAATTGGTGAAGTGTTGCACTCTCTGCTTTTGTTTATCACTTATCCATCCCTTTTGCTTACACCACTGATAGATGTCGTGTCGCAATTTATTATATGCCTTTGAGGTAGTTATATCTGTGAGATACTGTGTAAATCCTCCTTTCAGAGGATCAATTGCCATGTTGTTATCATTTAAGATAATCAACATGTTATTTTTGTCCATAGAGGCATTATTCAACCCTTCAAAAGCCAATCCACCCGTCATGGCTCCATCTCCAATCACAGCCACCACTTGGCGTTCTTCACCTTTGAGCATTGCCGCCACCGACATACCCAATCCGGCAGAAATAGAAGTAGAAGAGTGTCCAGTACCAAAAGAGTCGTACTCACTCTCCTTAGGTGTGGGGAATCCACATAGTCCTTTAAATTGTCGATTAGAAGAGAATCTTTTTCTTCTTCCTGTCAGTATTTTATGTGCGTATGCTTGATGTCCCACATCCCACACCACTCTGTCATAAGGTGTGTTAAACACATAGTGTATGGCTACAGCCAGTTCCACAGTACCGAGACTTGATGCCAAATGACCCGGGTTGTGTGAGAGTTCATCCACGATGAATTTTCTCAGTTCATCACAGAGTTCCGGAAGTTCTTTTATTTGGAGTTTTTTCAGGTCTTCCGGCAGTTCCACAAATTGGAGATACTTTGTTTTATTCACATCCATTTGTTCTCCTCCGATTTATTTTAGGAGTCATTGTCCATTCCTCCTTCATTCCACCCTTATCTTTTATTTCCTCATGTGGGATTGATGAAGAAACTCTTATCTTATGAATTAGAATTCATTGAAACCAGAAATTCCTCATTATTTTCCGTTCTTTCCATTCTTTCTTTGAGAAATTCCATTGCTTCAGTGGAGGTCATATCCGCTATATTCTTCCGCAAAATCCACATTCTGTTCAGTGTTTCATTATCCAGCAGCAAGTCGTCACGTCTGGTTCCTGACAACATAATATCAACAGCAGGGAATATTCTTTTGTTTGCCAGTCTTCTATCCAATTGCAGTTCCATATTACCCGTACCTTTAAATTCTTCAAAGATGACATCATCCATCTTTGAACCCGTTTCAGTCAAGGCAGTAGCAATAATGGTAAGACTACCTCCATTTTCTATATTTCTGGCTGCTCCAAAGAATCGTTTCGGTCTGTGGAGTGCATTAGCATCCACACCTCCCGAAAGCACTTTTCCCGAAGCCGGTGAGACAGTGTTGTAAGCACGCGCGAGGCGTGTTATTGAGTCAAGCAAAATCACCACATCATGTCCACATTCCACCAGTCTTTTCGCCTTTTCATGTACAATTCCTGCTACTTTAACATGTTTTTCTGCCGGTTCATCAAAAGTAGAAGCCACCACTTCCGCTTTCACACTGCGTGCCATATCAGTCACTTCCTCCGGACGTTCATCTATGAGTAATACAATCATAAAGACTTCGGGATGATTAGCAGCAATAGCATTTGCTATTTCTTTAAGCAACACAGTTTTACCTGTTTTAGGTTGTGCCACAATCAGTCCGCGTTGTCCTTTACCTATAGGCGAGAACAAATCAATGATACGTGTAGAGAGTGGGTCGTTTTTACCCGTAGTGAGCTTAAATTTCTCATCCGGGAAAAGTGGGGTGAGGTGTTCAAAAGCCACTCTATCTCTCACATATTCCGGTGATCTTCCATTGATTTTACTCACTTTGATAAGAGGGAAATATTTTTCACCATCTTTAGGTGGCCTTATATCCCCGATGATGGTATCCCCTGTTTTCAGTCCAAAAAGTTTGATTTGTGATTGAGACACATCATCCGGTGATGAGAAGTAGTTGTAGTCAGGCGAGCGCAAGAATCCATATCCGTCCGGCATTATTTCAAGAGTTCCATGTCCTTGAATCAATCCATCAAAGTCATAGGGTTTTCTTTCCGGTTGTTGAGGTTTGACAGGAGTGTTTTCCTGTTGTTGGGTTTCGCTCTGTTTGTTATTTTCAGTTACAGCCTCTACTTTGGGTTCTGTTTTGGGCTGTTCTTCCTGTTGTGTTTGCTCTTTTTGTTCTTCCGTTTGTTCGGTTTTGTTTTGAGCTTTATTATTTTGTTTTTTTGTTTGTTTTTTCTTTGCCGGTTTCTTTTCCGTCTTTTCTTGAGGTTGACTTTTATCCTCTTCTTCCTTTGTTTGTTCCTGCTGTGGTGTTTTTTCCTCTTTCTTAACTTCTTCAGTAGTCACCACCTGTTCATTCTTCACTTCCGCCGTCTTTTCTTTTTCTTTGAGTTGCCCAATTCTCGTCCGTTTTCTCTTTTCGACTTTCGGTTCTTGTTTTTCTACTTTTTGTTGCGCAGTCACTTCGGCTTGTCTATCCAGGATAGCATACACCAAATCTTCTTTCTTCATGGAATTGATTCCTTTCAGTTCCATAGATTGTGCTATCTGCGCCAATTCCGGCATTGTTTTTTTGCTTAGTTCTAAAATGTTGTATGTAATCGCCATACTTTATGATTAATTATTTATGTTTATTCTTTTTTCTCATTTGTTGTTACTGCAACGTTCACACGGAACAAAGGCGTAATAACTCAATGCATTTATCTATTCACTGATTCAAAAAAATGGTATGAAAAAGAGATTTGCCGATAGATTTTTCGGCACGCTTAAATTGATTTCGCAGACAAAGATACAGTATTTTCTTCAAATGCACCAATATTTACATTATTTTTCACAGCTTGCATCAAGGGTAATTTAACAAGAAAGGTATTTTCAGAGGGCAACACATCAATCTTTTTACCGGCAATATCTTCATATTGCTTATTGATATTTTTGAGTCCCACTCCTGTAGATTGTGCATTAAGTCGTAATTGCAAATTATTCTCCACTGCGATTTTTTCCTCCTTTTCATCGATATAAATTCGGATACGTAGAGGTGATTTTGCATTGACCACATTGTGTTTTGTAGCATTTTCCACCAATGTTTGTATGCCACATGGTATGATGTACTTATCCATGTATTGCTGTGGTACTTCTATACACACTTCCAGTCCGTCGATAAATCGTTCTTTTATGAGGTCAACATATAGTTTAACAAAACTTATTTCCTCTTCGAGTCTTACAATTTTATACTCTCCCATATTGAGCAAGTATCTATACACTCCGGCTAATTTTTTGATATAGTCGCTGGCTCTTTGTTTTTCATCATTTTGCACAAGATAGTCCAACACATTCAGGCTATTGAATAAGAAGTGAGGATTGAGTTGTGATTTGAGTTGCTGATACTGATATTGCACTTTGTGTTTTTTCCCGCTCTGAATCTGCACTTCTTTTTTCGTGCGTTTAAAATAGACCAATAGGTCGGCAAACAAGAGTACAAGAAGATTAAATAGTACCACTGTGATGAATGTTCCCAACACCATATATTTGCTTGCGCGTGTGACGGGTTCAAAGAATAGTAGTTTAGCATGAATCACCAACGTCGCCACCACAGAACTAACGATTACCCCCACGAAATAGACAGCAATCCTTCTGAATGGCATAATTCCATAAGGCACATATCGGTGTAGTATAAACAAAACGAGCACATCCAGTCCCACCGAAAGGCTTAATGCCCAATAATTACTAAAGAAAGCCAACGTTGCCTCTACGAGTGAGAAATGCGTTGCTGTGATTAGCGATTCATAGATGTCCACATACAAGATACGGAAAAGTGCCACTGCCACCAGCAACAAGATGGTCTGCCAAAGGAGTTTACCGGTTTTTCTTTTTTCTCTTTCAATCATATTCTTGTAGGATTTGCCTTTGTCTATACCCACTTGGGCATGCACTTAATTGTGTTTATTTTGGTTTTTCCGGCGTGGCAGATTCTTTTACAGAAAGGAATACTATTCGTTTTTTTGTTTGCTTGTGATGAACATAGTAGCCCACCCTAATAATTCGGTAACCACAACCGTGCATATCACATTAGCATAAGGCACAAGTTTGCCTCCCGCCAAGCATGTAATCATTTCGGCTCCTTTGGTACCCATATAAAATCCTGCGAAACACAGGAGAAGAGCCAATGCAGCAGAAATATCTATTGGGAAACGATATATTCTTCCCACTCCCACCACCATAGCCATGGTTAAGATGGTTAATGGGATGTCATCAGGGATGTGATAGTGACGAAATATAATTACAGTAAGTGCATGTGCTAATGCAAAAAGATGAATAGTGAGATTTGCTTTTAACGTTGTACTTTTCATGGGACATGGTGTTTTGTAAGAGCAAAGGTACAACAAACGAGTGAAATAAGCAAAAGTTTACTTTTGATTCGTTCGCAACGAGTGCAGTTTTACCTTATTAAGAGCAAGCATCACCAGGTTCATCTCGTGAGCACCAGATACCCTTAAGATAGGATTAAGACAGCCGAATAGTTATTTATTAGTCCAGAACATGACTGCATTATTTCTCTAAGACAAACTTTCTTAATTCAAACCAGCTAATCCCTATTTCACTTGATTTATCACTTTTGCACTCCACTATTTCCGCCATCAGAATCTCTTACGAAGAATGCTAAAGCCCCACCGATTTGCTTTCTATGGGAAGTATAATTGAGGGTGAAAGTGTCGAGAATCGTCATCAGGAACAAATGAATTCCTATCTAGTTCCTACCTAGTTCCTATCTAGTTCCTATCTGTTTTGTATCTAA
>CALGCU010000092.1 GCA_937886455.1 uncultured Bacteroidales bacterium
CCTCTGATGCGACAGTGGTTCGTGGTACCCGATTGACGAGATAGTTCAAACCTAAACCGCCATTGATGTCGGCTACTATGCTCCAAGGTTGCATCGTGCCACCATCCGCATCTTCTGCTGAACCCCACGGACTCATGATGCCACCATCTAATGAGTCGAACTCCATGTAGCCATCAGAGTTGTACCACTTACACTCCAACGCACCTTGCGGATTCATCCGTCCAAAACCGCAGTTAATCTGTAATACCCACGCAAGGACTTCTCGGCAAGTAGTGGACTCGTTGTACTCAAACTCGTTCAGCTCGATGTCGTTGTCTAACATCCAACTACCAAAGGTGACACCGCAGTAGTTACATAACGCTTCTGCCATATCAGAAGATGAGATAGGGAATGTAATGTCTACAAACACTCCGTCTGTTAATGTCTTGCCGATATAGGTGCGGTTCAGTTTATCCATGTTGTCATACGCATTCGCTTGAATCGTATAACCCAAAGAAGATGGATTATCCAAGGTGTAAACACCTCTGTCTATCCATTCTTCGCTTTCATCCTCATACACGATGCCAAACTGAACCTCGATAGTGGCAAGACGGAAATCAAACCCATCAAACTTGCCACTTGTATTATTGAATGAGCATTCAAACTCATTCGTGATTACAGAACCGATGTCAAAGGATGAAGTGGATGAACACGCATCCCTTATCCTTACCGAACCCATCATGAAGTCCTCATCGGTTAGATTTAAGACAGTGCCATCTGTTGAAGTCAGCACCGCCTTAATGTGATATATCGTATGGTCTTTGGAATATTCTTTCCAATTTTCAGAAGTCGTAATCATATCTCAATTAATTTAAAACTCATTTTTGAGTACCATGCTCTTACGTTGCCTTGTGAATCCGTTCCCCACATACGCACAGGGACTTGTCTGTCACCGACATACATGGTTTTCGTAGTCCATGTATCTGTGTTGGGGTCATAGTAGGAAACAGGGAATGATTCCGCTCTTACTCTCGACAATACATTTTTAACCTCTGTGCGGTCTGGCTCCCACCATTCAAGCTGTACTGTCTGCTTCTCACCTATCTTCATAGGATGCATTTTTCCAGTGAGGTCGCGTCCGGCATCCGGCGCAGATACGTCCTGGATGCCCACTTCGAGGACACTTGGATTGCACTGTAATCCGTTAATGTTAATGATATTAATTGCCATCTATTTCACCTATGCTTGTACGTTGAAACGTCTGTTGCGTACTCGGTTTGCATTGTCAACCGCTCTTGCAATTTTCTGTCCGTCAAGGGTTACGTTGACTTCGACATTGCCACCGCTACCCATTACTTCGCTCATGGCTCTGTAAACACCTTGTGCCATCGCATCTACCATCTGTGAAGTGTTGGCAACGGCTGTGTGGTTACCGATTCGTCCTACCATCTCTGGCGCTCCGTTTTCATGTGCCATGAATAGGTTTGCGGAATTGATGCCACCACTTGCATATCCTGGAATGAAGTAACCGCCATTAGCAAATCCTGGAACAAAACCGCCTTGTGCGTATCCTCTTGCTGCTCTAATTCGTTCAAGGTCAGATGCGATTCTACTTGCTGCCGTTGCGATACCATTCTGTACGGAGTACACAGAAAGAGTTATACCGACAGACATTCCATTTAAGTTCTGCAACTTGTTTTTTAAATCCCATGCTTTGTTGGCAGCATCGTATGCGGAATATCCAAGGTTTTGGAACGTCTGCTGAACACTCCACATATTGAGTTTAGTCTTGCCAACCTCTATAAAGGTATTCTTTAACTCGTTGATTTCAGCATCAGTAAGTTTTACAGCTCCTGTTACATCCTTGAATGCACGTTCTGTTTCGTCCACAACTTTGTTTGCTTCTTGCATCCGCTTTTTGGTGTCATCTACCGCTTTTCCGGCAGAACCCTGTGCATCTTGCAAATCCCAAACAGCCTGTTGCAACTGATCGTGTTTGTCCTTGCTATATTCAAGAGTGCCGACATATTCTTTTTCGTAATCCAACAGCTCTTGCTGTGCTGCGGCTAATCTGTCTTGTGCATCTTTGTAAGCATTTGTTGCAATTTGATTATCAATAACCGCTTGTGCCTGGTCTTTCCATGCTGCTTTCATGATTTCCAAGTACGCTTCGGTCTTTGCGTTTTGCTTAATTGCTTCAAGGTTTTCGTACACCGCTTCTGTATTGAGTTCGACGACTCCTGTCATTTCGTCATAAGAAGCGGTAACACCCTCAAGACCTAACTCATCTAACTGTTGGATTAAAGCCTTTAGCTTTTCATTCTCAAAAGTGCTACGTTCCGTATGAGATGCCAAAGATTCGATTTGCGGAATGAGTGTTTCTGCAATCTTTATCTTTGTCATTGTTTCGCCATACTTCTTCATGGCACTATCTGCAACTTGTGTTACTGTTCCTTGGTGGCTCAAAACCTCATTCACGGTTTCCATGATTGCAAGATAGTCAAAATATCCCTCTGTTAAGCGGTATGTTTGGTCGAGCATCTTCTCTCTTTCACCGATTTGGAAACCGATGATAGAACCGATTAATGCGATACCGAATGTGATTACCGCTCCGGCTGGACCGAATGCAATCGCACCACCAATGGCTGCCACACCATACCCAAGTACAGTTTGCAGAATGTTTGCTAAATTAAATCCGTTATATCCGGCTGAATAACCGCCCTCATAAGCAAGGTCAATGCCGATAATGGAAATAACCAAGCCTGTCGCAATCTTTGCTACATTGGCAGCACCGCCCAATCCAAGTTTGTTGAAGAAATCAATAACGCTCTGTCCGATTCTCCATGCAAGGAGTGCTTCGCCAATGTGACGGACGATGCTCCAAATCTCGTTCCAATTATCTTTTAACCACTGAACCAGGTCTTTAATCTTTTGGCTGACTTCGGCTTCTTCAAACATATTGCTGAAGTCTGGTGATGCACCGCCACCACCACCGCCACCGCCACCGCCATCTGGCACATCGTTCAGTGCGTGGATTTCATCAAAACCAAGAATGGTGTTCTTGTATTCCTGGGCTGCGGCTGCCGCACCGCCAGCTCCACTTGCAACATTGCCCCACTCAACCGCTTCTCGCTTTGCTCTTGTGTAAGTGGTCGCACCGCCTAACGCTGCGAAGAACTGTGCAACGGCAGAAGCTGCGATTGCAAACCAATTAGCAACTTGTGCGATAACAGGAACTAACTGTGCGATCAACGGAGCAACGGCAGAAGCCACTGCGTTTTTCATGTACAACAATGAGGATGCGAGTGAGTCCATGCTACCTTTCATGTGACTTGCATCCATGTTGTTCATTGCTGCGGAATATTGATAGATATTGGTTAATCCCTCTCGGAATGCTCCTGTGATGGAACGGATAATTCCACGAAGTAAACGAAGTTTGGCAATTCTTAATAATGATTTGCCGAAATTTTTAAGAGGAAAGTCCATGCCCTTTAAGGCAGACTTAAATTCAGAAAAAGTCGGTTTTGTTTTCTTAACTTCATCGGCAACAGACTTGGCACTCTGTTTTACCTTGTCCAAGCCTGTGGATGATTTGAGTCCCTCAATGGCTGCCTTGACTTCGTTGATCGCAGATACAATATCTGAAAAGTCCTGTTTTGCTTTGCCTGTATTTGTCTGGACTCCAATTTTAATGTCGTTTGGCATCCCACTTCTCCTTAAAGCCTTTTAATCGGTCATAAACTTCTTGCCTTATCTGTTTTGGTGTTCTCTTTTCTTCTTCCTCAAACTCGATTGGCTTATCGAAGTAGTTGTCGACTTTCGCACCTTTCTTACGGAATGCGTTACCCAAGATAACACCGAATGCCTTGTAGTTATAAAGTCCTTGCAACCATGCAAGGTAGTTTTCATTTTTCTGTTTTAACTCCCATGCTTCTCTGTAATCTTTCGCCAACCAAGGGTCTTGATTCCAATACTCATCGGCTGTCATGCCGATTGCGAGATAGTATGGGAAGTTCTCTCTAAAGATGTCACCGAATGTCTGTGACGATTCCTCGCTTACAGAGTTATCGTCACTTTCGAGTTTTTTGGTTCTGCATTAATCAGAGATTCATAACCCTGTGCATACAGTTCACCTAATCTCTTTACGATGTCCTCGTTGATACCACCCATCTGCTCAAACAGGATGTCATCACTCTGCTGTTTTGTAATCTGTGGGTGGTGCATACGGAATGCGTAGTAGAAGAGTTCCGGCACACGGATCATCATGTGGTCGCTTAAATCATCCATAGAAAATCCTCTGCGTTCAGCCCACTCAACTGTCTTGCGTGAGAACTCAAGGGTATACTCTGTGCCATCTTCCATCGTTAATAAAATCGGTTTTACTCTCTCTGCCATAATTTCTCCTTTGCCTTATAAGAAAGTGCCTTGTGGGGGCAATTTAATGCCCCCATAGTTGTTTTATTTATGAGGATGCTGTCGCAAATCCAGCAACCTGGTTCGGTGTGATGTATGCAGTAATTTCTGCAACTGCATCAACCTCTGCACCGCCAAAACCTAACTCACTCGGTCTGCCAGCGAAGTAGAAAGAATCCATGTTAGGGATTGCAATCTCAAACCATGTCGCCTTGTTGGATTCAAGTGCAGTTTCTGCTGCGGTATACATAGTTTCCCATGTAGTTTTGAAGTCTGCTGTGAAGTTTGCGAGGAATCCTAATGCACCGCCAGGATCGCGAAGCCCGTCTATATAGCGTTTCCAGATGGTGTCCGATAAATCGGTCACTTCCAATGAACTCGGTTCTGGGTTGAACTCTGGCATGGATTTGATTCCAGGAATTGCCGTGAAGCCACTTGTAGGACGAGTTCCGGCGGTTGCTTCGACAGCGTATTTCAAAGTAATTCCGGCTGTGCTAAACTCATTTGCCATTTGTCTTTTTCTCCTTTACGTCTTTTTTAGCTTTCGGCTTTTCAGCCTTGATTTTCCCAACTACTTTTCCGCAGTGGTCACATATAAACTGACCTGGAAAAATCTCTTTATCGCAATGTGGACATTTCATTGTCTATGCTCCTTGTTGTGCAGAGAATCGTGCTACGATTCTGCATAATGATTGGTCTGCTTGGTCGATTGGCTGACACATATCTTCAAAGAATGCGATTGCCTTGAACTTCTCTTCGATATACTCCATGAGTGCGTAGGCATCGGTCATGGTGTTGTGAAAGACTTGGACTTCAAAGGTATAGCGGTACTGTTCTTCCGTGTTGTCAAGGGTGTCATATTGCCGTGTGCGAACTTTTTAAATCATCTCTACAAAGACACACGGAACGGACTTTGGAATCGGCTCATATCTCTGTGTGACATAGATGTTTGAGTCGTATTCCGTGATCGCATTTGCTATGTTGTTATAGATTAATTCCCTATCCATGCTTTAACCTTTGCACTTACAATGTTTGCGAGATTATCCCTCAAATAATCCAATGCCTTTTGCATTCCTCTCG
>CALGCU010000093.1 GCA_937886455.1 uncultured Bacteroidales bacterium
TGGTAGTCGCCTACGGGTTGCAAAGGAATTTGCGCACATAAAAAAGAAGTCGCTATCCCAAGACATATAATCAGGCTGTATATTTTATTCATATATTTCATGCTACAAAAATACTACTTTTTATTAAAATGCGTATATAACTATTTTTCGTTTTGTTTGAACAGTTTTAACACATGGTTATAGATGTGTTTAACGTTTTGGCGTAACTCCCATGGAAACAGTTTGCTGATGTTCTGTACACAACGATACAAAAAGAATCGTATGTGATGTGCTAACATCTTTCCCGGTTTGTTGACCTCTTCAGTATAGCGTATAAGGTTAGTGCTTAGCTCTACGAGATGTTCGCTAAAATTAAGCAGATTTTCTGGCACTTCAGCGGTTTTAGTAATGACTGCAATAGGGTATCCTTCATGCATAAATGCTTTTATATTAGCAAAATCTTTCACAAGAGCATTGATGTTGTGGCGTTCTTTTTTATTCCAGATAATAAGTTCTCCATTTTCTACACAAATATTGAACTGATGAAAACCTCTATAGTTTTCAAATTCGGCTTCGTTGAGATGATGATTAAGATACAACACACCACCTATGTGTAAAGTGGCTAAACTATGCAGAATACCTTGTATGGGAGCAGCACTGTGATCCAATGCGTTTTGAATAATTACTAAGGAAACGTTATGTTGAGGATAAAACGCTCCTAAAAATTCCATCATGCCAAATTCTACTTCCGGCAAATTGAGATGATGGCGGGCATTTATCTTGTTGTAATAGTGTGCCAAAGGGTCAATATAGTGAATGTTGACACTTTGTTTTTCACCATTTATTTCTATATAATCTCCGGGGGCAAAAGTCATTCCACATCCAACATCTAATATCAAAGCCTCAGACGGGTGGGGCATAGCACCTATAAAGTTAGCAGCATCCCAACCGGGTAATGACAATAGACCACCTCTATGAGAAAACTCAAAAAGAGATTGTCGTGTTTTTTTGTTTGTGTAGGTGGCTTCCCAAAAGGCTACTTCATAGGATATTCCGGCCAACCATTTATTCATTGTCTTATCGTGTTTGTGTAATAATTTTATGCAAAATTAGTCAAAACAACGTGGAATACAAAATGACAGATTTTTTTGCTACATTTGACGTTATAATCTTTACTTCTTTCTTCAATCTTTTGTTTGATTGATGAAGAGTTTTTATATTTGCAAGCAGGAAGATGCACCCACCTATGGGTGCGTAACGAAATATATTATATCAAACTCTTAAATTATAGCGTATATGAAACAGTTCGTCAAGTACACATTAGCCACTTTAGTTGGACTCTTTTTGTTCTTTTTTGTGGGTATTTTCTTATTATTTGGATTTATTGGTGCGTTAGCTGCTGTTGGAACGGAACAAACAACAACATTATCACCAAACTCTGTCTATGTGATAGAATTAAATGGTGTATTGGAAGAGCGCAGCCAAGAAGATGAGGCATTTACCAGGGCCATGTCTAAGGTGACGGGGAGCGCTGAAATGAAAGTGACTGGATTAGATGATTTGCTACAAAATATCGAACGTGCCACAACTGAATCATCCATTAAAGGAATTTATCTGAAAGGAGGAACTCTTTCTGCTTCTTATGCTTCTTTAGCAGAAGTACGAAATGCTCTGACAAACTTTCAAAAGTCTGGAAAATGGATTGTAGCTTATGCTGACACTTACACACAGTCCAACTATTATTTAGCCTCTGTGGCTGACAAATTGATGCTCAATCATCAAGGAATGCTAAGTTGGAGTGGCTTGTATTCTGAAACCACATTTTATAAAGAGTTGTTGGAAAAAATAGGAGTGGAAATGCAAGTTTTCAAGGTGGGTACTTTTAAATCTGCCGTTGAACCTTTTCTTGCTACTGAGATGAGCGAACCTAATCGTCTTCAAGTCACAAAAATGATAACAGACATTTGGACAGACGTAGTTGGTCATGTTGCTGAATCACGCAACATTTCAGTTAGTGACCTCAATGCATGTGCTGATGAGAATATGCTCTACGCTCCTTCACAAGACTATGTGAAATGTGGGCTGGTTGATACCTTGGTGTACGAACAAGATGTAGAAACAATTCTCAAATCTTTCTATGAAATGGATGATGTTAAATTAGTTTCACACAAACAAATGAATTCACTTCCTGCTGCGAAGATTGATGTGAAAAATCCTAAAATCGCCATTCTTTATGCTACCGGAAACATCACAGATGAAGAGGGAAACGGCATAGTGGGTAAAGATATGGTGAAAACCATTGAAAAACTGAAAAGTGATAGCACAATCAA
>CALGCU010000094.1 GCA_937886455.1 uncultured Bacteroidales bacterium
GCATAAAAAATAAATAAATTTATTTTGTTCTGCTTTCGGTTTGCACTATCTTTGCAGAATACTTAAAAGTAGTACTAATGTTTGAATCTTTATATTTTCTTTGTGTGCGGATTGCGGCTTTGTTTAATAAGAAGGCGCGCAGTTTGTCACATGGAGAACGGAATGCCCTTAATCATCTCAAAGAACATATTCTACCTAATGAACACTATATCTGGTTTCATGCTGCTTCAGTGGGAGAGTTTGAACAAGGACGACCTGTTATTGAACGAATCAGACGGCAATATCCGGAGAAAAAGATTCTTCTGACTTTCTTCTCTCCTTCAGGCTATGAATTACGTAAGAATTATGCTGGTGTGGATGTAGTTGCTTATTTGCCTTTTGCTACAAAAAAGAAGGTGCAAAGCTTCCTAGATGTAGTAAAACCTGAGATGGCGGTGTTTGTGAAGTATGAATTTTGGCCTAATTACCTAAAGCAACTACACAAAAGAGCCATTCCCACTTATCTGATAGCAGGGATATTTCGTCCATCACAATTGTTCTTCCGTTGGTATGGAGGGACATATAGAAAGTGTCTGACCTATTTCACGCATCTTTTCTTACAAGATGATGACTCAGCCGCATTGTTGGCTAAACATAATATTCTTAACACCACAGTGTGTGGCGACCCTCGTTTTGATAGAGTGGTGGAGATAGCACAAGAGGCTAAAGACCTGCCTATCTTGCAACAGTTTGCACAAGGTGCTCCGGTGATTGTAGCTGGTAGTACATGGTTGCCTGATGAAGAACTCTTGGCGCGTTATTTTCAGGAAAATGAAAAGGTGAAACTGGTGATTGTTCCACATGAGACTGACAAGCAACATTTGCATGCCATCTATCATTTGATGCATGGACGCTATGTGCGTTACACAGAAGCTACTCCTCAAAATCTTGAGTTTGCACGTTGTCTGGTGGTGGACACAGTAGGTATTCTCTCAAGCATCTATCGTTATGCCACAGTGGCTTATGTAGGTGGTGGATTTGGTGTGGGCATACACAATACGCTTGAAGCTGCTGTATATGGATGTCCAGTAGTGTTTGGACCCAAATATGCTAAGTTTAGAGAAGCCCACGGACTGATTGACTGTCAGGGTGCCTACTCTGTAAAGAATTATAAGACGTTTAAGAACACTATGGATAGATTGCTTCAAGCACAGAATGATGATGCTGCAAGGCTTTATGTCATTGAGAATTGTGGCGCAACAGAGGCAATCTTTAAGGCAATAATGAAATAACTATTAATTATTAAGGTATATGCAAAAACCAAGTATTCCAAAGGGAACGCGTGACTTTACGCCTGAAGAAATGGCGAAACGCAATTATATTTTTGATACGATTAAATCGGTTTTTAGATTGTATGGTTATCAACAAATCGAGACTCCCGCCATGGAAAACCTTTCTACCCTTATGGGGAAGTATGGTGAAGAGGGCGATAAATTGTTGTTTAAAATACTTAATTCGGGTGATTTCATGACGAATGTGCCGGAACAGGAATGGGCGGAAAAGAACAGCGTGAAACTCACAAAATTGATTTCTGAAAAGGGATTAAGATATGATCTCACCGTGCCTTTTGCACGTTTTGTGGTGCAAAACAGAGATAAACTTTCATTCCCTTTCAAACGCTATCAAATTCAGCCGGTGTGGAGAGCTGACCGTCCGCAGAAAGGACGCTATCGTGAGTTCTATCAATGTGATGTTGATGTGGTGGGCAGTGATAGTTTGCTCAATGAATTGGAACTTATTCAGATGGTAGATGAGGTCTATCGTCGTTTGAATGTGAGAGTGTGTCTGAAGATTAACAACAGAAAAATCCTTACCGGAATTGCTGAAATCATTGGTGAAGCCGACAGAATTATTGATATTACTGTGGCGATTGACAAACTGGATAAGATTGGTCTTGACAAGGTAAATGAAGAATTACTTGCTAAGGGAGTGAGCCAAGAGGCTGTGCAACGTTTACAACCTATCTTGCATCTGAATGGCACTAATCAGGAGAAACTCCAGTCGCTAAAAGATATTCTTGCCGAATCTGAGGTAGGTATGAAGGGTGTGGAAGAGATGGAAACCATCTTTGCTTTGTGTGATAAAGTGGTAATAAACACTCCGATTGAATTGGACCTTACTTTGGCGCGTGGACTCAACTACTACACAGGTGCCATCTTTGAGGTGAAAGCGCTGGATGTACAGATTGGTAGCATCACGGGAGGTGGAAGATATGACAACCTTACGGGTGTGTTCGGCATGGATGGAATGTCGGGTGTGGGTATCTCTTTTGGTGCAGACCGTATCTATGATGTGCTCAATCAACTGGATCTTTATCCGAAGACCAATACAGAAAACACACAAGTACTCTTCGTGTGCTTCGGACCGGATGAACAACACTATGCTTTGCCTTGGATGCAGATGTTAAGGGCTAATGGCGTGAATGTGGAAATCTATCCGGAGGTGGCAAAGATGAAGAAGCAGATGGGTTATGCTGATAATAAGAAGATTCCTTATGTGGCGATTGTGGGGGGTGATGAGATGGCTAACAACACTGTGATGCTCAAGAATATGCTTACAGGCGAGCAGTCACCATGTACACAAGACCAAATCCTGCAAAAGGTGAGGGAATAAGAGTTATGTTCGCTCGCTTTTAACATAGGGCGAGTGAATGTCTGCTACATAAAAACAATTATCGGACACCAATAAAAAATAATTATTGTTGTCCGTTAAAAAAGAAATTTATTCCTATCTAGTGGTCCCGAGATGGTCCCGAGGTGGTCGCGGGGATGATAGGAGATTTCAATAAGCTCATAAGAGGGGCTTGTCTGATATGAAAATAACTCCCAACTTATCTATTTCAGCAAATTGGGAGGGAATTCAAGTCTTTAGCGGACACCAATAAAAAATAATACAAACCAATTTGTATTATTCGGTAAAATAAAAAGAGCGATACTCGTCTATGAGCATCGCTCTTGAATGATGTATTGTTGCGTGATTATAGTGCTTTTTCGAGGATACAACGTGCCATGTCTCCATCTACGTTTTGCGCTTCTCCATAGTGTACATTTCTTTCAGTGAAGCGTTGAGCGATAATGTCAATGATTTCTTGTCCTGCTCCGGCTTCTGATAGGCTGGTGCGAAGTCCTAATGATTGGAAGAAATTCTTGGTGAGCGTAATGGCTTGGTTGATACGTTGGTCTTCGTCTTCATCTGTAAGATGCCAAACTCGTGTGGCGTATTGTAGTAATTTTGCTCTTTTTTGTTCTTTTAACACTGTGAGTAGTGCTGTGTGTACCATAGCTAGTGATTCGCCGTGAGTAACACCAAGTAGTGCTGTTAGTTCATGGCCAATCATGTGTGTTGCCCAGTCTTGTGTGACTCCCATGCGTATCATGTCGTTGAGTGCCAGTGTGGCAGAGAGTACATAGTCGCAACGAAGGTCATAATTGTTGGGTTCTGCTTTGAGTAGAGGAGCTATTTCTACTATGGTTTGCAGGATTCCTTCTGCCCATCTGTCCATGACACGTGATTGACCCGGTGTGGTCATGTATTGTTCCATGACGTGGACAAATATATCGGCAAGGCTGCATGCTACCTGATGTGGTGGCAGTGTGTAGGTCACTTCGGGGTCGAGTATGGAGAATTGTGGATAGGTGGAGTAGAATGCAAATTTCTCTTGGAGGGTTTTGCATGATATTACTGCTCCACTATTCATTTCTGATCCTGTAGCCGGAAGTGTCATGACACTGGCAAAGGGTAAATAGGTCTTGCTGTAGCCTTTTTTTACAAGTTCCCATGGGTCAAGCTCAGGGTGTGTGAGGGCTGATGCAATGAGTTTGGTACCGTCAAGCACAGAGCCTCCTCCTACAGCGAGTAGGTAGTTTACTTTTTCTTCTCTGCCTAATTGTATGGCTTTTCGTAGTGTTTCTATTGTTGGGTTGGGTTCTATGCCCCAAAATTCTACATGGTTGTGGTTTTGTAGTGCTGCTTTAACTTGTTGGTAAACTCCATTCTTCTTGACTGATCCTCCTCCGAATGTAACCATTATTTTTGCATCGGTGGGGACGAGTGTTTCGAGTCGTGCGATTTGCCCTTTTCCGAATACCAGGCGTGTTGGGTTGCAGTATTCAAAGTTTTGCATAGTGTGTTAGTGTTGTTGATTTTGTAAATATCTTTCAGCTTCGATGGCTGCTTTACATCCTGAAGCGGCTGCGGTAATGGCTTGTCTGTAGTGAGGATCTGCCACGTCTCCTGCTGCGAATACTCCCGGTACGTTGGTCATAGGTCGTCCGTCTTGTGTTTTGATGTATCCGATTTCGTCTGTTTCAATGTATGGTTTGAATACATCTGAGTTGGGTTTATGTCCGATGGCTAGGAAGAATCCGTCTATGTCAATGTGTACCATTTCTTCGTCGGGTTCTCCTTTTCGTTTTATCAGGTTGGCTCCTTCCACTCCGTTTTCTCCTGTGAGGCCTATTGTGTTGTGTTCAAATAGCACTTCAATGTTTTCAGTATTCATGACGCGTTCTACCATGATTTTGGATGCGCGAAGGTAGTTTTTTCTTACAATCATATACACTTTTTTGCATAGTCCTGCCAAATATGTGGCTTCTTCGCATGCTGTGTCTCCTCCTCCTACTACAGCTACTGTTTTTTTTCTGTAGAAGAATCCGTCGCATGTGGCGCATGCTGATACACCCATTCCGGCGTATTTTTGTTCATCGGCGAGTCCGAGGTATTTTGCTGATGCTCCTGTGGCAATGATGACGGTGTCGGCTTCAATTTGGTGTTCTCCGTCTATTTCAACTATTTTTGGTGAGACGGAGAAGTCTACTTTTGTAACGATTCCCCATCGTATGTCTGCTCCGAAGCGTTTGGCTTGAGCGCGAAGGTCGTCCATCATTTGTCCTCCTTGTACTCCTTCTGGGTATCCTGGGAAGTTCTCAATTTCTGTGGTTTGTGTGAGTTGTCCTCCGGGTTGCATTCCTTCGTAGAGGATGGGTTGAATGTTAGCGCGTGATGCGTAGATGGCTGCTGTGAATCCTGCAGGTCCTGAACCGATAATTAGGCAACGTGTTTTTTCCATGATAATTTATCTTAAATCGTTAATAATCGAATTGGGATATTGTTGTGATGATACTGAGAATTTTTTCTCATCAATCGTGAGATTATGTTGTAGATTGGTGAGTACTAATGTGGTAACATTGCCACGTGATGCTTCGAGCACAAGTTTTACGGGCAGTGTAGTGTCTTTACGTAGTGTGACAATGAGTTTTCTGATTTCTGAATGTTCTTCTTTAGGATAGAACACGATGACATAACCTTCTTTGTAGCGCTCTTTGTCATAAAATTGAAGTGTGCATGTACGCTTGAATTGCTTTAGAATGAGCAATGGATTAGTGCCTGCCAGGTCGTCTGACGTGGGATTTGAGATGGTTAATTCATTGTTTTCTTCGCTATACACCCACTGTGTGGTTCCATCATAATAGACTTCATTTTCTCCCATCGTGAGATGAAATTTATTGCCTTTCATGAGCACTTTGCCGCGATAGATGTCGGGGTCGTCAATCATGTCTTCTTGCAGGGCAAGTGTGAAGTTGGCTTGCAGAGCATTCTTGTCCATCAAACTTATCATTTTAGTGATGAGTTCGTCCGGCGTTTGTCCTATTATTGGTACTAAAGCCTGTAAGAAAAGTGTGATGATGAATATTTTTTTCATGATTGTCTGAGTTGTTTTGATGTAAACAGTACAATATCAATGCCATCTTTGATAATTTACTTCAGGCTTTCTAATATTTGGGTGAGTGTGTAGTCATCTTGCACGAGTACTTGTCGTCCTTTGCTTCCGTTGTTTGCACTGACTATTCCTGCTGCTTCTAATTGGTCGGTGATTCGTCCGGCGCGGTTGTAGCCTATTTCAAATGAGCGTTGAATAGCTGATGTGGATCCTTGTTGGTGTTCTACCACCCATCGTGCTACTTTTTCAAAGAGGGCATCGCGCTTGGTCATATCTACATTGTTGCCTGTACTTTCGCCTCCTTCGGGTGTGTATTCGGGCAATTCGTACGCACATGGATAGGCTTGTTGGTTCTTGACATGATTAACGATGTTTTCTACTTCTGGTGTGTCCACAAATGCACATTGTACGCGAATAAGGTCGCTACCACCTGAATAGAGCAGGTCGCCTTTTCCTACAAGTTGGTTGGCTCCGGGTGCATCAAGAATGGTGCGTGAGTCAATCATGGATGATACACGGAAGGCTATTCTGCTGGGCACATTGGCTTTGATGACACCTGTGATTATGTTAACAGATGGGCGTTGTGTGGCAAGAATCATGTGCATTCCCACTGCTCGTGCTTTTTGTGTGATACGTGAAATGGGCATTTCAATTTCTTTTCCTGCTACCATGATAAGGTCTCCAAATTCGTCTATAACTATGACGATGTAGGGTAGATATCGGTGTCCTTTTTCCGGATTGAGTTTACGATTGATGAATTTTTCGTTGTACTCAACTATGTTTTTACAGTTGGCTGTCATGAGAAGTTTGTATCGTTCTTCCATCTCAATGACGAGTGAGTTGAGGGTTTGTATGACTTTGGTGGAGTCGGTAATGATGACATTGTCTGCGTCTGGCATTTTTGCCATATAGTGGTTTTCCAACGCCGCATAGATGTTAAATTCCACCATCTTAGGGTCCACTAACACGAATTTTAATTCAGCTGGGTGTTTTTTGTAGAGTAGTGATGTGATGATGGCATTGAGTCCTACTGATTTACCTTGTCCTGTGGCTCCTGCTACAAGCAAGTGAGGGGTTTTGGCAAGGTCAAACATAAAGATGTCGTTGGTAATTGTACGTCCTAATGCAACCGGCAGTGCATATTTGCTTTCTTCTTGGAACTTTTTGGATGCAATGACGGAGTGCATGGAAACAATTTGTGGTTTTTCATTGGGCACTTCTATACCTATGGTTCCTTTTCCCGGAATTGGAGCTATGATACGTATGCCTGTTGCTGCCAAACTAAGCATGATGTCTGACTCGAGGTTACGAATTTTTGCGATACGTACTCCTGCTTTGGGCACTATCTCGTAGAGTGTGATAGTGGGACCTACTGTAGCTTTGATTTCATTGACTTCTATGCCGTAATTGCGTAGGGTTGTAACAATTTTATTGATATTGGCGTGTTGCTCGTCTTTATCAATGATGGGTGTGTTTTCGTTAGGATAGGTTGTTAGTAGGTCTAATGTGGGGAATTTGTAGTGTGACAGGTCAAGTGTGGGGTCGTACTTTCCTAATGTTTCTACACTATAGTTAGGGTCTCCATTTTCTACTTCTCCTGCTCCTTCTATTTGTACTTTAACTTCTTCTTCTTCTTCTTTTTGTTCTTCCTCTTCTTGTTCTTGAATAGGTTCTGTGGTGTTTGGGTCAATAGGTGTGGCGGGTTCATCGTCGGGTGAAGTGATTTGAATGGTCACTTCATTTTGCAATTCTTCATTTGTGGGTTGTTCGGTTGTTGTTTCCACCCATTCTGTGGGTAGAATTTCTGTTCCTACTGCGACTTGTTCTTCTGTTTCGGCAACTTGTGTTTTGTGCTTACGGGTAAATAATGTGATGATTCTCTTGCCTACTTTTTTGAGTAGCGGCAAGGTGTTGTTATAACTGAAAATGCAGAAGATGAGTAGGGTAGACAGTAATACTAATCCTGTTCCAATAGGCTTGATATAGGAGTTCATCCAACGTGCTACGATGTCTCCGTGTTCTCCTCCCCAAAGGAAAAATGAGGTGTCATAGAGTGCAGGGAAGAGGTATGCTATGGCAATAGATAGCCACACCAGCCAGAAAGCACATTGTAGGAATGCTCGGGGTATTGAAATGTGTACGATGTTCATCATGCGTAGGGCACAAATGGATAGGAATGCAAGTAGAAAATAGGCGCTGACTCCAAATAGTTGTGCCATAAATATGTTTGACAGTATTGCACCTAATATGCCTGTCCAGTTGCATATTTGTGCGCGTACTTCGGCTTGTTGATGCCATGAAGGTAGTTCCATTATGCTTTGATCGGCTGCTCCTGTGAAGAAAAAGGATGTGAAAGCCAATAGAAGGTAGATGGACAACACAGCCAACACAAGTCCAATAACAAATGTTGTGCGTGTGTCTGAGAGGAACGTGGTGAATTTATTCCATGATTCTTTAATGGAAGTTTTTTTAGAAGTGGGTTTTTCGCCACTTTTCTTGGTGTCTTTTTTATGTGGTCTTGTCGGTGGTTTAGTCGCCATAATGTTGTCTTCTTTATTGGGTACAAAGATAGCGCAAACCGAATGCAGAACAAAATAAATTTATTTATTTTTTATACTGATGTGTAGCCTATCTTGACCGTAGGCAAAGGTAGTGAAAACCGAGAGAAATAGCAAATCAAATTCAAACTGAATGCTGAGCAAAATAAATTCATTTGTTTTTTTGTGCTGAGGCATAGCTTATCTTCATCCTATCTAATGGTAACGGTATGATAATGGTATGGTAACGGTGTGGTAACGGAGATGATAGGACGTTCGTTGGCTTATCTAAAAATAAGTTTACTTTATTTTTGATATAGTTGAGTTGTAGCCTATTTTTACCATAGGTAAAGATAGTGAAAATGCGAGCGAATATGTGTTTGGGTGTTTTATTCTCGTCGGAGTGTGATTAGTGTTATTTCCGGTGGTACTCCTATGCGGAGTGCCATTCCTATAAATCCTAACCCGTGATTGACGTATAGGTATTGGTCATTTTGTTGATAGAGTCCGTCCCATTCTTTGTAAATCCATGAAGCGGGAGAAATCTTTATGTTATGACAGATGATGCCCATTTGGGCTGCATGGGTGTGTCCGGATAGCGTGAGTGGAATGTTGTGATGACCAATCACTTCTCCACGCCAGTGTGAAACGTCGTGTGACAATAGGATAGTAAAGGCGTTTTGAGGAATATCTTCCATTGTTTTACTTAAATTTCCATATTGCGGAAAGGGTGGTTTACCCCAGTTTTCTACTCCTGCAATGTAGAGTGTGTCGGTTCCTTGTGTGATGAGGGTGTGTTGGTTGAGCAGCAGGTTGAATCCGCTGTTTCTAATGTGTTGTTTGGTGGCTTCTAAGTTGGCATTTCGCGCTTGAGGAGTTTCCCATGTGGTGTAATCTCCATAGTCGTGGTTGCCCAATACAGCATATTTTCCTAACGGTGCTTTTAAGCGTTGCCAAATGGGGATGAAGGGGGTAATTTCACATGCAAAGTTATTAACCATGTCGCCTGTTGTGCAGATGATGTCGGGGGCTTGTTGGTTGATGGTGTTCACAACTTTGGCGATAAAAGTGGTGTCTTGTCCCCAGTTGCCGAGGTGTTGGTCTGTGATGTGGGCTATGCGTAAACCGTCAAATTCTTGTGGAAGATTAGGATGAGTGATTTCTATTTCTTTGACTACTATGTTTTTGCGAGTGTGAGTGGCTCCGATTAATAAAATCACAAACAGCGCAAGGCTACATGCGGCACCGATATAGGTGAAGAGTTTGAATCTACTGTGTGTGAGATGACAAATAAGTGAATTAAGCAGATGGAAAATAACGAATACCAATTTGGGGATATATATCAGTGCAAATATAGTGAAAAACCATGCTGCTTGTTTCAAAATAACAGGGTGTGATATATTGTTGGCACGTGTGCTGAGGAGAATAAAGCCGATTAGTGATAGTATGCCGGGCAACCATAGTAGCACATGGCATATCCAGTGGGGGCGACGAAGGTTTAAACGATAGGATAACCACAAATCCGGCAGTATAACCACCAGAATTAGCATTATAAGGGCTGGTAAGTGTAGGGACATGATCTTGTGTATTTATTTTTGTTTGGATACTCAGCAAATAATGTGCCGTTGTTTTTTTACTTTTCACTTCTCACATAGGTTGTGAGTAAGCGAGAGTAGTGTGCAGTGTGCAGTGAATGTGTCTCGCCATGACTTCACCATTTGGAGTTGTTAATGAGGCCTGAACATGCTGCTATAACGATGTAAAAAGGGTAGAAGATGGAGAGAATGAAGGTGTTGAGCAGCAAATTGGGATAGGTGAAGGTGTTTTGTGTGCTATGCAGAAAGGTATAGTCTGATATCCATTTTCCTAAAAATAATAGCATAGCACATATAGCGCATGAGGGGTGAAAGCATATCCCTATATAGAGTATAATTTGCAACATGCAGATGGTGAATATGCTACCTGCTACAATCAGGCTGTCTTTGTCGGTATAGGAGAGAGTTTTTGATCCCCAGCGTGTGCGTTGGCGCATAAAGGTGCTCACTGTGTTGGTGGGATGTGTGGTGACTATTACGTGTGGGTGGGATATGACCCGAATGGCACCATGACGTGCTTTGATGGCGTGCAATAGGAATACATCATCACCTGACGGAAGATGATTTTGAAGTTGGTCTTTTGATTGTAGCCATGCTGAACGTCTGAAAGCCAGGTTGGCTCCATTACACATGATGGGATGACCTAAGGCTGCTAAGGACATGCCGGAACTTACCAGACTTAAAAATTCTAAGCGTGTTATTTGTGCTACATAGTTGATGCCTTCTGACATTGTGACGGGAAGAATTAGGATGTCAAAGGGCTGCTCTTGATAGGTATTCACTATGGTTTCTGCCCATTGGGGTTGTAATTGACAATCGGCATCGGTGCAGATGATTAACTCATTGTGGGCGAACTGTATGGCTTGTGATAAAGCTGCTTTTTTTCCGTGCTTGTGTGCCGACAACACTTGTGTGTTCTCATGCTGTGTTGCCCATGCTTGGAGTAGGGCGAGCGTATTGTCGGTGGAGTGGTCGTCAATGAAGACTATTTCATTTATTGACTGTGTTTGAATGGCGAGGGAGGAGAGGAAATGGGGGAGATTAGCCTCTTCGTTATGACATGCTATGACAAGACTACAAGCGGTGGATGCAACTTTATTGGTGTTGGATTGTGACTGAAAGTTGATTTGTTTCCATCCTTTCTTTAATTGGTGGGTGAAGTAGATATAGCCAACCAAACAAAGTCCTGTAATGATGTAGGCAATGATAGGGATTATCATAGTTTGCTAAATTCTTGCCAGAATTGAGGGAATGATTTGCTTACTACTTCTGGATTTTGTATTTGCATTTCGGGATAGATAAGGACAGCCGGAGCAAATGACATAGCCATGCGATGGTCATGATAGGTTTCTATGCAGGGATGTTCGTCCGGAGTACATTTACTTCCGTCCCATGACAATGTGCCTACACCATCTGATGTGAGTAGGTAGCCCAACTTTTTTAATTCATTCTTCAGGGCTTCTATGCGGTTGGTCTCCTTAATGTACAATGTTTGTAGGCCGTGTAGTGTGAAAGGGATGTTTTTAAGGCAGCACGTTACGGCTACAGTTTGGGCTAAGTCGGGTTGGTTGATGAGGTTTTTCACATAGTGCCGTGGCAATTTGTGGGAATGGGATGTGATGTACACTCCACCTTTTTTAGAGGAGGTGTTGACGCCCAATGACTGGAAAATAGTAGCACAATGTGAGTCGCCTTGCAAACTGTTTTTGTTTAAATTAGGGAGAAAGAGTTGTCCATTACCCTTAATGGCAAGGTATTCATAAAAATAGGATGCTGCCGACCAATCACTCTCCACCGTAATGGGTTGGGGAGTGTATTCTTGTGGTGGAATGGTGATGTACGGCCAGTTGATTTCTACGCTGACTCCAAAATACTGCATCAACGCCTGCGTCATGAGTATGTATTGTTTTGACACTATCTCACCTTCTATTTGTAGTCGCAGCCCTTTTTCCATGTATGGGGCAATCATCATAAGGGCGGAGATGTATTGACTGCTCACACCGCCTACTATGGCATATTCTCCTCCTTGCAGAGCTGAGCCGTAGATGTGGAGTGGGGGAAAGCCTTCTTTCCCGGCATATTCTATCTTGGCTCCTAAATGGTTGAGTGCATCAACTAACACCTTGATAGGACGCTCCAACATCCGCTCTGAGCCTGTGATGTGCCATTCTCCATAGGTTTTTGCTAAAAAGGCTGTGAGAAATCTCATGGCGGTTCCTGCTGCGCCGATATTAAAGTGATTGCTGTCTGAATCAAACACTTCACACATCACACGCGTATCGTCACAATCGGATAAATTACCTACTTGATAGGGACTATATGACAGAGCATTGAGTAGTAAAACTCTGTTGCAGATACTTTTGGAAGAGGGTAACTGGATGGTAATCATACAGGTTATAAGATGGATTGTAGGCGAGTTAACATCTTATCACCTAATGCACCTTTCACCTCAATATGGTTCTTGACACTCAATACGAATGGATTGTTTTCAAAACTTCCTCTCACGCTTGTGAAATCCAAGTGTTTTTGTGTCTCATCTCCATCTATGCCAAAGCCTGTTTGTGCATTTAGGTTAAATTCTTTTTGAGCATCATCGTAGAGCATATAGTCAAGGTCGATAACGGCTTTTTTCCATTGAGTGATGGTGCTGACAAGGTCTTCTATCTGTATTGTGTCACTGGTTTTTCCCCATCGCTTTAACAGTTTGTCATACGCCCATGTCCATTCATACTCATAGTATGCTTGGTGTATTTCCCTGAATTTGTCTTGAATGTCTTGCAAGGTAATGTTTCCTGATTCTATTTCGTCAAGTAAAGAGGTAATAATTTCTTTTGGGGCAATCATACCTGATAAATCAATCCATTCGCCTAATCCGACGGTGCATGACGGACGTAGAATGTTACGTATTTCTTCTATGTTGGTCCATGGGTGTTTCTCTAGGCGACTGATGAGAGAGTTACCTAAGAATTTACATATACCCATTTCATAGAGTTGAATTCCATGGCGAAGTGATGAATTTCTTATCTTACAATTTTGATATGCATATACTTCTGATGTTTTGCCGGATATGGCTTGTAGGTTATGCAAAATGGCTTGACCATGATACATCTTTTGAATTGTGTAAGGACTCAAAAGGTTAAAATTGATTTGGTCTAATTTGTTGGGGTCTTTTCGATTATCACGTTTAGGCCATTTCTGAGCATCACGTACTGTACCAACACTGCGTAAATTTACTGCAGGTACAAGGTAGCTCTCTGTGGCATTTTCAATCATGTATGAAAAGGGTAGGTCGCTTGTGTCGCTGTGTTTTGTGTGACGTCCCATCACTAAGGTGAATGCACCCACACGAGCCGGCCAGAGAATGTAGGAATCACTGGTGGTTTTGGCTCCTCGTTCTGCTATCCCTTGATGGATTGGCCCCAATTTATACATGTGGTTACTCTGGTTAGAACCACTACCCGCATTCAAAAAGGAGAACATGCCGGCTATAAGGAGGGACGACTTGTGATGAGACACAGTGTATGGACCGGCAAAAATGGCTGTGGCCTCGCCGTGCATGCCCTGACAGTTGGAAAAGAATAGAGAATCTAAGGCTGAGTAGTGCTTGCCCATGATACATCCTTGTCCAACAAAACATTTAGACACTAAGGTGGAATCTGTAATCTCTACGCCTGAGCAAAGTATAAAATCATTGCACTTCACTCCGGAACCCACTATCACTGGTGCATGTTGATTGCTGTTGATGGAGCCATTTTTTAATAAAGAGGCCCCGTTTATCACAGCATAA